>CAZHPQ010000044.1:0-8120 GCA_964533845.1 uncultured Candidatus Planktophila sp. | reverse complement strand
TTAAGAAGCAGCTTCTTGCGACCACTAAATCCAATTTCTCGCCATTGAACGGATGCAGCACGCGCTGTGGCCACTGCTGCACGCACACCAGCTTCATCTGTGATCGGGTGTGATGCGATAACTTCATCAGTCACAGGGTTGAGCGAATCAAATGTCTGCGCTTTGGAGAGGCTCATAGGCAAAGACTAGACTGCAACTATGTCGGAACCAATCCGCCCCAGCTCAATTCTTCCTGCGACGCGTACTCCATTCACGGTGACTACCGAGGATGGACAGACCCTTATCGCTGAAGTCAGTGCCCCGCTAGCTAATCCAACTGCAGCCATTCTCTGCTGCCATCCCAATCCCACTGGTGGAGGAATGATGGATAGCCATATCTATAAGAAGGCTGCTAATCGACTTCCCGCAATGGCTGGAATCACCGTCGTTCGCTTTAACACTCGTGGAACAACGAGCGAAGCAGGAACTAGTACCGGCAGCTACGACCATGGCCGCGCTGAAAAATATGATGTTGAAGCAATGTTGCGCTACTGCTTTGATGTTTTACAACTAAAGGAGTTATGGGTAGTTGGCTGGTCATTTGGAACAAGTATTGCAATCAGCCATGCACGCGATCCACGGATTAAGGGCCTGATTCTCTTAAGCCCAACGCTGCTCGATATCGTTGATGGCGATCTGGAATTTTGGGCGCAAGATGGAAGACCAATCACTGCGTTAATTCCTGAACATGATGATTACCTCAAGCCAGATCAAGCAGCAGAGCGATTTGCAGTTATTCCGCAGATTAATCTGATTCCTGTGGCAGGTGCCAAGCACTTATGGGTTGGAGAACCCATGGTGCATCGAGTCCTATCTGAGATTACTCAAATTGTTGCTCCAGAAAGACTGCCGCTTCCTACTGAAATTTAGGAACGTTCTGAGCGCGGAAAGACAACTTCTTCAAGAATCAGAATAATTGAAGCAGCGACAGGTACTGCAAGCAAGCCTCCGACAAGACCAAGAAGCGATGTTCCAATAAGCGCAGAAATAATTGTTACCGCACCAGGAACATTGAGATTTCGCTTCATTACCTTTGGAGTAAGAAGATAGTTTTCAATCTGAACATATAGGACATAGCCAACGAAAGCGATAATTCCAATTGAGATTGATTCCGTAAATGCAATTAAGGTAAAGATTGCCGATCCAATGAAGTGGCCAATTAGAGGAACTAGTCCACAGACGAAGATGATGATGCCGATTGCTATCGGTGATGGCAATCCAAGAATTATCCCAAAGAGGGTCATAAAGAGCGCAGCAAGGAATGAGATAAGGATCTGGCTGCCGACGAAGGCGCCAACGCGGGCAATGATGGCTTCGGTGAGAGAGGCAACCCGTGGTCTGCGGCTTGCTGGAACCAACTTCAAGCCAAGTTCTGTCGCCTGTGGCAAAGATGTAATGAAATAGAGCGTTAAGACCAAGATGGTGAGTGCGGTAAATGTTCCAGATAAGACGCTCTTGCCCACACCAATGACGCCACCAAATGCTGAAATCAGAAGAGTTCCATCAGATGTAACAGAATCCAACTTCTTCTGCAGCGAATCAATAATGCCGTATTGGTCATTTATTGATGCAAAAGTGGCGTTGTTCTTGAGATTATCAAGCAGAGCAGGAGCACTCTCAATCAAATGTGTTCCTTGAGCAACAAGACTTGGAACAACGAGTGCGCCAAAGAGAATTACCATTACAAGGACAGCAGAAAAAATAATGGAGACTGCACCAGCTCGCGAAAGACCGCGACGACGAATAGCTTCAACTGCTGGATTAAGACCAGTTGCCAAGAAGAGTGCGACCAAAATTAAGACAAAGACCTGACTTGCGCTAGCGAGTGCGCGCATCAAAACAAAGGCTGTGAGAGCACCGATTGTGGCAACAAATCCAAAATAAAATGGATGCCCACGGTCGATTGGAGCACCTGCAGCCCCAAAATTAGAGACTGTGACGGATTCCTTTGTTTTTTTCTTCATGCGGTCTGAAATAGCCATGATTTATTGTAAAGCGTACGAGAGAATATGACCTATGGCGCTACGGATTACAGGACTCGGCGAAGAAATCGCAGCTGTGACCGGCCTACCCTGGAACGTCTCACTCGAGGAATGGCCTGAAGATCCGCTCTTGGCGGAGAAGCGCGGTATCTCTCGCCACATCGTGCGTCTGGTGCGCTCTACCGATGATCCTGATTCAGAGGTCTATGCCGTCAAAGAAACAGTTTCCGAATTTGCCAATCGCGAATACAAGATTCTGCGAGAGCTGACCCATTTAGATGCCCCAAATGTGCAATCAATCGCTGTTATTGAGGGTCGCACGAATAACAGTGGGGAAGAGCTTCCCTGCGCACTTGTTACACGTTTCCTTCCTTACTCACTTCCTTATCGCGTCGTCTTAAGCGATAAGACAGTCACAGCTGAAGATGTGACGTTGATGGCTAATGCCCTTGCCTTACTGTTGGTGCGCCTTCATCTACTTGGATTTTGGTGGGGCGACTGCTCACTTTCTAACACTCTCTTTCGTCGTGATGCCGAAGGTTATGCCGCATACCTTGTAGATGCTGAAACAGGTGAGTTTCAGAAGTCTTTAAGTGATGGCCAGCGCGAGCATGATTTAGAGATTGCACACTTCAACGTTGCAGCAGAACTAGAAGATCTACAGCTATCTGGCGTTCTCTATCCTGGCCTCGATCCAATTCGCGCGAGCTCAGCGTTGATTAAGAGGTATCACCGTTTGTGGGGAGCGCTCAAAGATAGGCAAGTTCTTGACCCTAAAGACCGCCATGCAGTCGAGCGCGCTATGCGCCAGTTGCACGACCTTGGATTCGCCGTTGAGGAAGTCTCTGTTGTTGTACAAGAAAGTGATGGCGCAGAGAAACTCATCTTCCAGCCAAAACTTGTGGCAGCGGGTTATCACAAGAACCGACTTCGCGAGTTAATGGGGTTAGATACAGAAGAGCTACAAGCTAAACGTTTATTGGCATCCTTTGATCGTTATCGTGGTCGTGAGAAAGCTCCGAAACCACCAATTGCAGAATCTGCAAAACGTTGGCTCGATGAAGTTTTTCGACCAACTGTGAATCAAATCCCACCCGAGCTAGAGGGCAGAATTGAACTTGCTCAATTTTTCCACGAAGTTCTCGAACATCGCTGGTACTTAAGTGAGAAGGCCGGGCATGATGTGGGACTTGAATTTGCTGCTAAATCCTATGTTGCCGAAGTTTTGCCCTATCGCCGTGATTCTGGTGTAGATGTCCGTAAAGATGGCATGATTCAGCAGTGAGGAATTCAAAATGACGCTACCGCCAAACTTCTCACAAGCTTTCGATTTAAGTTCGTTGGGAAAGCCACCGGCTGATACATCAACCCCAATGCCAGGCCTTGAAATCACGCCACAGAATTTGCAGACGGAAGTTCTTCCATTATCTGAAGGCAAGCCTGTAGTTATTCTCTGCTGGAGCCCTCGTTCTGCAGATTCAGTCACGATGCTTCGCGCCCTCGGAACGATTGAGAGCGAAGATAAAGGCAAGTGGGTATTAGCTCACGTCAATGTTGAAGTACAAGCGCCAGTGGCGCAAGCGTTGCAAGTGCGAACTATTCCTTTTGGAATCGTCTTTATCGGTGGAAAGGCAATTCCATTCCTGGAACAACCTCTGACCGAAGCACAGCTACGAGAAGTTATCGCCAAGATTTTATCGCTAGCTGCACAACAAGGAATTGGTGAAGAGCCAATTGAGCAAGCAGAGCCGGAAGAAGAAGAGGCGTTGGCAGCACTTGATCAAGGTGACTATCCAGCGGCAGAGGCTGCCTATAAGCGTTTGCTTGCACGTAAGCCAAATGATCAATATGCCAAGTTGGGTCTTGCACAAGTGCAGTTGTTAATCCGTACTATCGATCTTGATGGCGCAAAGATTATGGAAGAAGCAATCGAGCGACCTGAAGATATCAATCTCCAATTACAGTGTGCAGATATTGAAGTAATGAGTGGCTACCTAGAGTCTGCCTTTGACAGATTACTTCGCTTGCTTGTAGTTCTTGTTGGAGATGAACAGAAACGAGTCAAGGATCATCTCCTCGAACTTTTCACCCTGGTAGATCCTGCCGATCCTCTTGTCATCAAAGCGCGCGCTCAACTAGCCAACGCTCTCTTCTAATCGATGGCTCAAGTAGATATCGGTCACGGCCGCGAACAGAAGCTGATTCACGTACTCTTCTTTCTCTTCGGCTTTGGCATCATGGCCTGGGTACCTCGCTTTCCGGAAGTACGTGAAAATTTAGGGCTGGATAATGGCGCTTTTGGCTCGCTCATGAGTACGGGTTCAATTGGCGCCTTCTTTGGACTTTTGACTGCGGGCCACATCATTCACCGCATAGGGGTGAAAAAGGTAACTGTAGTTTCGATAGTCATTCTCTATGCATCACTCATTAGCTTGGTGCACATACGCTCAACAATTCCCTTTCTTGTTTTTAGCATCGGTTTTGGTTTTGGAATCACGGCAATTCACGTCAGCCTCAATAGCCAAGCCTTCCACTTCAATGACCGCAGTGGAAAAAACATTGTTACCAGTAGCGCTGGGTATTGGAGCGCAGGAGCCTTATCTACTGCTATCGCTTCAGGGTTTTTGGTTGATCGAATTAGCCTGGTAGTTCATATCACCCTACTTTCTTTACTGATGGCAATTGCCATGATTGCCATAGTTCTTTCGCTGCACCCAGTTCTTCTTGCAGCAAATACAGATACTGAGACCGAGTATTCAATCAAGCAGATATTTACCTCTTTTCAGATTGACTGGCCCGTCAGCCTGGGAATGGCATGTGCTATTTATCTAGAGTTTGCAGTTGGTGACTGGGGTGCGATCTTTACCAAAGATCGTTTAGAAGTATCTGCAGGTTTAAGTACAGTTCCTTATATTGTATTTACGGCGATGATGATCTTTGGTCGACTGCTTATTCATAAACTCTTGCCACATGCACCCCTTGAATACTGGGTCAAACGTGCAGCGCTACTTGGCGGTCTTGGCTTTGGTGGCAGCATCATCATTGCAACGCATCTGCCAGCAGATATGAAGTGGTGGTCCTATTGGCTCTTCGTTCTTGGCTTCTTCTTGGGCGGCCTAGGCTCATCATTTATTGGCCCAAGCTTCTTTAGAGCAGCTACTCGTCGCTCAAACTTACCTAACGCAATTGTGGTGGGGCAGTTTGGCGTAGTAAATAACGTACTGACATTCATCATCAAATGGATTGTGGCCTGGACTATTCAATTAACGGGCTCTATTGCACTCGCCATGATGATTCCGACAGCGATGTTGCTTGCCTCTATCTACTTTGCAAATGTACTCAAGGAAGATTCGCAGGCTAAGCGTTAGATTCGTTCAAACCAGACCGTAGCAAGTGGTGGAATTCGCACTGCGGCATAGAGGTTGGTATCTACATCCACAGTAAAGTCTTTATTTGTCACGCCACTGCCACCGTACTTAAGGTCATCGGTATTGAGCACTTCGTGCCAGATTCCTGAAACTGGAAGCCTGAGTTGATATTGCTCGTGGGGGACAGGTGAAAAATTTGTTACTGCGACCAGTGGAATTCCCTTATCTGACCAACGTGTAAATGCCAGAGTGTTTCCAGCGCCATCATCTCCGACAATCCATTGGAAGCCATCTGCGACGATATCTTTCTCCCACAAAGCTGGAATGCGTTTGTAGTTAGCGTTGATATCGCTGACAACTTTCTGCACACCTTGGTGTTCTGCAAACTCTGTCAGATGCCACTGCAACCCAGCTTCCTGGTTCCACTCATCGTTTTGTGCAAACTCTTGCCCCATAAAGAGCAGCTTCTTTCCAGGATGGGCCCACATAAAGCCATAGAGCGCGCGAAGCGTTGCAAGTTTTTGCCAGCGATCACCTGGGAACTTATTGACCAGAGAACCTTTACCGTGCACAACTTCATCATGCGAAAGTGGCAACATGAAGTTTTCAGACCAGGCATAGAGAATCGAGAAAGTAATTTCGTTATGGTGATAGACGCGGTGAATTGGCTCGTGAGCCAGATATTCAAGGGTGTCGTGCATCCATCCCATATTCCACTTAAAGCCAAAGCCGAGACCACCACCAGAAGTATCTTTTGTGACTCCACCCCATGCAGTTGATTCTTCAGCGATCATCATGATGCCGGGATAGTGCTTGTATGCAGTAGATGTAGCTTCTTGCAGCAGCTGAACTGCCTCGAGATTTTCACGTCCACCAAACTTATTGGGCAGCCATTCGCCCTCTTTACGCGAATAATCGAGGTAGAGCATTGATGCCACAGCATCTACGCGCAGGCCATCGATATGAAACTCTTCTAACCAATAGAGCGCACTTGCCACAAGGAAGTTACGTACTTCATTGCGACCAAAGTTGAAGATGAGCGTTCCCCAGTCGGGATGTTCTCCCAGGCGTGGATCGGCATGTTCGTAGAGAGCTGTGCCATCGAATTTTGCTAGCGCCCATTCATCTTTAGGAAAGTGAGCTGGAACCCAATCAAGGATGACGCCAATGCCTGCTTGATGAAGCGCATCTACGAGAAATCTAAATTCATCAGGGGAACCAAAGCGTGAGGTAGGTGCAAAGAAAGAGGTGACTTGATATCCCCAAGATGGTGAATAAGGATGTTCGGTAATCGGTAGAAACTCTACGTGTGTGAAGTTCTGCTCTTGTACATATGCGACTAACTCTTGCGCCATCTGAATATATGAAAGCCCTGGACGCCAAGAACCAGCGTGTACTTCATAGACAGAGACAGGGGAGCGCCATGGTTGATAGTGCGTGCGCTTGTTCATCCAATCGGTATCGCTCCAGGTGTAACTGCTTTCAGTAACAACAGATGCGGTACGTGGTGGATGTTCGGTTGCACGTGCCATGGGATCTGCGTGATCTATCCAGGCGCCGCTGCTGGTGCAGATAGCAAACTTGTAACAAGTATTTGGTCCAACATCAGGAATGAAGATTTCCCAGATTCCGGTAGATCCAGCGCGCACCATCGGATGGGTATTGCGATCCCAGAAATTATGGTCTCCGACCAGACTGACTGCTTGCGCATTGGGTGCCCAGACAGAGAACGCAGTTCCAATAAGAGCGCCATCGTTTTCGCGCTTTACATGCGCACCTAGAACTTCCCAGAGTCTTTCATGGCGACCTTCAGAGATGAGATGGAAATCGAGTTCGCCTAAAGTTGAATAAGGATTGAGATAACTGCCATGGCCAAGAAAGGTGTTTTCTCCGCCGGGCTTTGCGCCGCTAAAGAGGCGGGAGAAGAAAGACATGTGCAATCTTAAAGCTTTACCTGCGCAATGTGAACAACTTTTCCGGACAACCTTGTCGGATCAAGGCGCACATAGGTGTGTGCAGACCAGTCATATTTAGCGCCATCAATCAAATCCGTTACCGCAAAGTTATCTATTTGCAGTCCAAGCTCTGCCATATTCCAATGAACAGTAGTCTCTTGTGCAAAAGTTGGGTCAAGATTTACAACAACCAAAATTAAGTTATCTCCTTCGCGCTTGGAATAAGCGAGAATGGCATCGTTATCGGTGGGATGAAAACGTAAGTTACGAAGACGCTGCAGCGCCACATTTTTCTTACGAATGGCATTGAGTTGAGTGATAAAGGGAGCCAAGGTCAGCTTCTTCTTGGTTGCGCCTTCCCAATCACGCACCTTGATTTCATACTTTTCAGAGTCCATGTACTCCTCTCCACCCTCTTTAAAGCGGCGGTGTTCATAGAGTTCATAGCCTGCATACATTCCCCATGAAGGGCTTAACGTTGCGGCAAGTGCTGCGCGAATAGCGAAGATTGCAGGATTTCCTGATTGCAGATGGAAGGGCAAGATATCTGGAGTATTGACCCAGAAGTTAGGTCTGAAGAAGGCGCTGGTCTGTTGTGACACTTCGTTGCCATACTCAATTAGCTCTTGCTTGCTAGTGCGCCAGGTGAAATATGTATATGACTGATGAAAACCAGCTTTGCCGAGCGCATGCATCATTGCAGGCTTGGTAAAAGCTTCAGCTAAGAAGATGACATCTGGATTTTCAAGGCGAATGGTCTTCATGACATCGGCCCA
>CAZHPQ010000043.1:5314-8392 GCA_964533845.1 uncultured Candidatus Planktophila sp. | reverse complement strand
CATGAACGGCTACATAAAGTGCAATATGTAGGAATTGCCTCTGCCGTCGCTGGCGTAGCCCTTATCTCAGCTTTCTAGATCACTTACTCGCTGAGATAAACCGAGTGCCTTCAATTACTTCTTCTCGCTGCTGTGGAAAGTGAGAAAGTAGCTTTGAAATATCTATTTTTTCTTCACCGTCTACGACTTGGGTAATGCTGAGTTCGAGAGCATCTACTCGACCGGCGGATATCAACTCCTCAATAATGCTAGCGCCTGCTTCTACATGCACATTAGCGCCAAATGTCTTGATGGCACGATCTAGCGCCTTTACTGGCGACAGATTCCAACAATGAGCCAATCGATTATTGACAAGCGGATTAATTAACGATCTTGAAATTACAATCACTGGAACAGGTGTGCGCTGATATGGCTCTGTACGTGCGGTGTTTCCACCGATGAGAATGCAATCAGCTGCGCGACGTCTGGCCAGAAATGCAGTTCTATCGGCGGCGCTGCTGACGCCAGCAGAGTTGCCCCCTTTTGCAGTGGATCCATCTGAGCCTGCTACAAGGGTTACAGTCACGGTCATGAGCGGAAGAATATTAAATTTCTCACTCATTTATAGGCTAAATACCCTGCTTCAAATTGAAATTAGATAGATATGGGCGTTAGCCTTAAAACATGAGAAAAGGGCTAACCACGGGTGCAATCTCAGCATCTCTCATGGTTTTGATTACCTTGCTCCCCGCAACTCCAGTTGCAGCTGCGCAAACGTTGGCTCAAGTGCAGGCGCAGGTAATTCGTTTAGAAGAAGAGGCAACGACTGCTGCCGAAGGTGCGCAAGAAGCAAAGGTGAAGTTAACGACTCTTACTCGCAGCTTGGCGGGTATTCAAGCTCAGGCAGCCCTTCAAGCAAAGACCGTCGATCAAATCTCTAAGACTCTTGGAACTATCGCGGTCAATCAATACAAGTCAGGAACTCTTAGTCAGAGCCTAGAACTCCTCTTCTCTAGCGATCCAGCGCTTTATCTCTCTTCAGCTGGTTCACTTGAGGCCATTACTCGCCGCAAATCTACACAGCTACGAAAATTTCAAACTGCTGAGCAGCAACTCAATGCAACATCTCTTACGGTTGCTGATCGACTCGCACAGGTGAAGGTGCTGGAGAAGAAGTTGGCTGAACGCAGCGCCTTTGCGCAACGAAAGTTGGCACAGGCCGAGCTCTTACTTTCAAAGTTAAAGAAGGAAGATCGGGAGCGTCTGGCACGTTTGGCTGAAGAGCGTGAAAATGCAGATCAGCAATCCTCTCTCAAGGCTGCCAAGAGTGCGGTAGGGCTTTCAGGACGTTCAGGTATCGCCCTTAAATATGCGCTTCAACAGATTGGTGACCGTTACGTTTTTGGCGCAGATGGAATGACAACATGGGATTGCTCAGGGCTAACCATGCGAGCGTTCCAAGCAGCTGGCGTAAAGCTTCCTCACTCATCGGCGGCGCAGGCTCGGATGGGCAAATCGGTTCCATTTGGCCAGAAGAAGCCGGGCGATCTCATCTTCTTTGGTCGCCCTGTCTCTCACGTTGGAATTTATCTCGGCGGTGCACGTATGGTCCACGCACCTCGTTCGGGTTCACGTGTAAAGGTCGCACCGCTCGACATGGGACGTAAGCCTTTAGTTGCTGTTCGCCGTTTCTAATGTCAGCGCCAAAAATACTCTGCATCACAAATGACTTTGGTCCTCGCGCAGGCGGTATTGAAACATTTGTTATTGGCCTCATCGAGAGACTTCCCAAAAACTCTGTCATTGTTTACACATCGAGCCAAGATGGATCTGCGCCTTTCGACAAAGCTTGGCTGCAGGACTACGGCGTTGAAGTAATTCGCGATCGAGCGCGAGTCCTTCTTCCATCCTTAAGAGTAGGAAGAGCCGTGCGTGCGCTGGTAAAGAACCGCGAGATTTCGCGCGTCTTTTTCGGTGCAGCAGCTCCGCTTGCGCTTCTATCGCATGGACTGCGTCGCGTGGGAGTTAAGAAAATCGTTGCTCTTACACATGGCCATGAAGTCTGGTGGGCGAAGGTTTGGCCATTTTCCCTTTTGATGCGCAGAATAGGAACAGGCGTTGACCATCTCACTTTTCTCGGTGATTTCACAGGACGCAATATCGCTAAACCACTTTCAGCACGTGCGCAGAGCGCTATGGTGAAGATTGCACCTGGAATTGATACAAATCATTTTGCGCCTAATGCCGGCTCCATCAAAGTGCGTAGCGAGTTGTCGCTTAGCGATAAGAAGGTAATCGTGAGCGTTGGTCGATTGGTTCATCGAAAAGGTCAAGACACGCTTGTAGAAGCCCTTCCTGGCATTCTTCGCGAAGTGCCAGATGCACATCTTCTCTTTGTCGGAGAAGGTCCGCGTCGAGAATTCATGCAAAAGAGAGCCGAAAAGCTTGGAGTATCAGCACACATTACCTTTATTGGAAGAATTCAGTATCAAGATCTGCCTCAGTACATCTGTGCCGGAGATATCTTTGCCATGCCATCTCGCTCACGCCTTGCTGGTCTTGAAGTTGAAGGTCTTGGAATTGTCTACCTCGAAGCTAGTTCCTGTGGCGTTGCAGTTATTGGTGGAAGATCCGGGGGAGCGCCTGATGCGGTGCTTGATGGCCAGACAGGTTTAGTCGTAGACGGAACATCTCAATCAGAGGTTGCAGCAGCTGCAATTAAGTTATTGCAGAGCCCTGAGCTCGCCAAAGAAATGGGCGCACGTGGTCGCCAGTGGATTATTGATGAATGGCGCTGGGAACGATGGGCAGCTCAGTTTAATTCACTGCTCATAGAAGACCAGCCTTTCGCGCAACGTTAATTGCTTGCAAACGATTCTTGACACTCATTTTTCGATAGATATGAGTTAGATGGGTCTTGAGAGTTGACTCAGAGATAAAGAGTGACTTGGCCAAGGTTGAGAGTGGTTCATCCGTCGGCAACATCGTGATGATCTGGAGTTCGCGTTGTGATAATCCAAATTTAAGGTGCTTCCTTTGCAGCGCATCGACTATCTCTTGAGCAGCGAATGAGCGAGGTGATGCTTGCGCATGCGCTAT
>CAZHPQ010000043.1:0-5214 GCA_964533845.1 uncultured Candidatus Planktophila sp. | reverse complement strand
CCACCGAGCTTGGTAATTCGCTCTGAAATGCCTGTTAAGCCCCAGTGATCATCTTTCATTTTTGCTCCTCCAATCCCGTTATCGCATATCTGAAGATAGATGCGATTGTTTATCGGATAGAGAGTTATTCCAATTCGGGTAGCCCTAGAGTGCGCCCTCACATTGCGTAGGATTTCTCCGGTGATTGCGATGATTTCATGTGAAAGGTCAGGCGGCGCGCTTACCTCTTCAATATCGAGCGCCAGCTCAAAATCTGAGTATTCCTGGGCGATGAGATTCTGTATCTGCGATGAGATTGAAAGTTGTGATTGGTTGCGTAGATTGAATATCTCGGTGCGAACCTTCCGCATGAGTTCATCAACCTGTAAACGTGATTCGCGAATAGATGCACGAGCGTTCTGCGGTAATCCATCTGTGGCAAGGAGCAAATCCAGCGAGTACCCGAGGACGACCAAATCCTGCGCGATTCCATCATGTAACTCCCGAGCCACATCAAGGCGCTCGGGAGATGGCATCATGAATTACTTAGTAAAGAGTGCATTGATCTCGGCAGCGTAGTTCTGCGAGATCACATGGCGCTTAAGAGATAGCTTGGCAGTGAGCTCGCCGGTTGCGATGGTGAAATCCTTTGCCAAGATAGTGAACTTACGGATTGATTCAGCCTTTGATACAGCCTTGTTGGCTTCATCGACTGCAGTTTGAATGACAGCGATGAGATCAGGATCGTTCACCAAAGTTTCAACTGTGGCACCCGTCTTATTATTTGCCGCAATCCATCCCTTGAGCATGTCTTGATCAATTGTAATGAGCGCTGCGATAAATGGTTGGTTGTCACCAAGCACGATGCACTGGCTGATGAGTGGATGCGCACGAAGGCGATCTTCAAGTACAGCAGGTGCAACGTTCTTTCCACCGGCGGTAACAATGAGTTCCTTCTTACGTCCTGTGATGTATAGGTAACCTTCATCATCGAGGCGACCTAAATCTCCAGATTTAAACCATTCGCCATCAAAGACTTCTTGGTTTGCCGCATCGTTCTGCCAGTAACCTCGCATAACGATTGGTCCCTTGATAAGAACCTCGCCATCTTCGGCAATCTTGATTGATGTTCCAGGGATAGGTCTTCCAACAGAACCAATTCGCAAACTCTTCGTCAGGTTAAGAGTTGCACCTGCTGTTGTCTCAGTAAGACCATAGCCTTCGAGAATTGTGATGCCGGCACCACGATAGAAGTGGCCGAGGCGAGTTCCAAGAGGCGCTCCTCCTGAGATAGCTGCTTCTACAGCGCCACCCATACCTGCGCGGATCTTTGAGAAGACCAACTTGTCAAAGAGCGCATGCTTGAGAGTTAGGAGTGGATTGAACCCACCCTTATCTTTTGCCTCGCTGTAGGCGATGGCAACTTCTGCTGCCTTACGGAAGATCTTTCCTTTACCTGCAGCTTCTGCCTTTGCTTCGGCTCCGTTGTAAATCTTTTCAAAGATACGTGGAACAGCAAGGACGAAAGAAGGCTTAAATGAAGCAAGGTCTGCCGGTAGGCGTCCAACAGGATCACTGCAGTGAGCAAGGTGAAGTCCTGAGTGGATGGCTCCAATTTGCACCATGCGACCAAAGACGTGAGCTACAGGAAGGAAGAGCAGAGTTGATCCACCTGGCTTTAAGAAGAGATCGCTCGCACCTTCGACAACATTTCCGCATTCAGAGAGGAAGTTTGCGTGGGTGAGTTGAACTCCCTTAGGGCGTCCTGTGGTTCCTGATGTGTAAATCAGAGTTGCCAAGCTTGCTGGAGCAAGAGAGTTACGTCGTCTTTCAATCTCTTCATCAGAGATTGCACTCCCTGCAGTTCTAAGAGTTGAAAGTACATCTTCAGTCATAATCCAGATGTGCTTTGTGTGCGCTGGAAGCACGGGAGTTACTAGCTCGCGGTGTGCAGGCGTTTCGACGATGAGCCCAACTGCACCAGAGTCGTTAAGAATCCAGTCAACTTGTTCAGGTGATGAAGTTTCATAAATTGGAACTACGCATCCACCCGCATACCAAATTGCAAAGTCAAGGATTGTCCATTCATAACGAGTGCGCGCCATGATGGCTACGCGATCGCCTATTTGAATTCCAGCCGCGACGAGACCCTTTGCGGTAGCACGTATTTCTTCTTCCACTTGGCGCGCAGTGAGTGGTTGCCACCCATCGCCGAGTGGACGTGACATTGTGACGCGTTCTGGTTCAAACCAGGCGCGCTCTGCAATGAGATTGGTGAGATTTCCTTCAGTAGCTGCAGGAATGATGGCCGGGACTGTGACTTCGTTCATGGCGCTAACGCTAGTGGTCACAACCTGAAAAATGGAAGATGTTCAACCTTGGATTTTTCTTCGAATCTCGAAATCCACGCGGAGTTGGTAGCCTTGGGGGCATGTCACAGAAGAGTACTTCCACAGTTGTCATTGATGCGCCCCTTGCCGATGTGCAAGCCGCGCTCTTTTCTATTGAGTCTTATCCAGAATGGCTCTCCTCGATCAAGAAGGTAGATGTCATTGAACGCGACGGACAAAATCGCGTAACGAAAGCGAAGCTTTCAATTGATGCGGGAATGATGAAGGATCGCGTCGTCTTGGATTACGACTGGAGTGCAGAACCGGCAATTCTTACCTTCACGATGGATGAGGCAGATCTGTTGACTCAAATGGATGGCGCTTACACTCTCAAAGCGCTTGACGCCGATTCCACCCAGGTAACTTATGAACTAGAGGTGGCAGTCTCTATGCCAGTTCCTGCCATGATGATTACGAAGGCGCAGCAACAAACTATTGATGCAGCACTTAAGGAATTAGGCGAGCACCTGGCGTAATGTCATTTACTATCGGAGTAGATGTCGGCGGAACTAAGGTTCTTGGCGGCGTTGTCGATGAGTTTGGCCAAGTTCACAAGACTGCTAGACGCGATACTCCTAAAGCAGGTGGTGCCGCGCTTACCGCTGCAATCGCCGAGGTTGCCAATGAGTTGAAGACGCAATTTCCAGTCGAGTCAGTTGGCGTATCTGCAGCAGGTTGGGTTTCGTCAGATCGTAAGACGATGCTTGCTACACCAAACATTTCCGGATGGAACGGCGTTAATTTAGATTACGAACTCACCAACTTGATTGGTCTTCCTGTGGATATAGAAAATGATGCAAATGCAGCTGCATGGGGAGAAGCGCGTTTTGGCGCTGCCAAAGGTAAACAGCATGTACTGCTTCTGACTATAGGCACAGGTCTTGGCGGTGGAATTGTTATTGATGGAAAGTTACATCGAGGCGCCTTCGGCATCGCTGCAGAAGTCGGACATATGAGAGTCGTACCCGATGGACTTCTCTGTGGATGTGGAGCAAAGGGTTGCTTTGAGCAATATGGTTCAGGATCGGCGCTGATGCGGCACACACGTGAAGCCATTGAGCAGAATCCAGGAATTGCAGAGAAGCTCTTGGCGAGAGGCGATGGAACTTTTTCTGGCCTGACCGGCACAATGATTATGGAAGCTGCTCGCGAGGGTGACGTTATTGCGATTGAAGCATTTAGAACAACCGGAAAGTGGATTGGTGCTGGTGTTGCATCTCTTTCTGCGATCTTAGATCCCGAAACCGTTGTAATTGGCGGCGGAGTAATTGATGCTGGTGATCTGCTCTTAGCGCCAATTCGCGAAGCAGCAAAAAGACATATGCCTTTCTCAGAGATTCTTCCTATGCCAGAAATTGTTGGCGCAACGCTTGGAAATCAAGCAGGACTCGTTGGAGTTGCAGATTTAGCTCGTCGCTAAAGATTTAAATTGCAGATCCATCATCTGGGTTGTAGTTCTGCCGATTATTCTTCCATTTTCTGAATGATCTTCTCGCATCTTCAATCTGTTCTCGTAATCCGCGTTTAGCAATCTGTGGGGGAGTAAACCGATTCTGGTCTTCAAATTTATCGAGTTCATCAAGAAATGTGGTCGGCGCAGATTCATCGAGTGAGAGTCCTTCAACCATCGAATCAAATTCGGCCTTAATGAGTTCATCGTCATCAAATGCACCAGATCGTCCGCCTGTGGTCATGGTTTATGTTCGCACAAAGGCGGGCTTTCAGGCTAAATTAGCGCCATGAATAACCTGCCTTACGGCACCTTGAGAGCTTTCCTCACACCATTTCTGATGGTGCTCTTTCGCCCAAAGGTAAAAGGTTTGCGTAACGTGCCGGCATCTGGCCCTGTGATTCTTGCTTCAAATCATCTCTCATTTAGCGATTCGATATTTATGCCACTGGTTGTTCCTCGCAAGGTCACCTTCTTGGCAAAGAGTGAATACTTCACTTCCCCTGGACCTAAGGGCCTGATTAAGAAGTTAACTTTTATCGCACTCGGCCAGGTTCCAGTAGACCGATCTGGCGGACGTCGGAGCGAAGCTGCACTCATCACGGGCTTACAAGTTCTGGCAGAAGGTAATTCACTTGGCATTTATCCCGAAGGCACTCGCTCTCCCGATGGCCGACTCTATAAAGGGCGTACAGGTATAGCGCGCCTGGCCATCGAATCAGGTGCTCCCGTAATTCCTATCGCTATGTTCAATACAGACAAGATTCAGCCAACTGGGACTGTGATTCCAAAGATTATGAGAGTCGGAATCACCTTCGGTGAACCGATGTACTTTGAGGGCGATTCGAGTGACCTGCAGTATCTGCGCGATGTAACTGATCAGATCATGAAACGCATTCAGCAATTGTCAGGGCAAGAGTATGTAGATACTTATGCTGTTAAAGCAAAGAGGGCTGGTATCAATACCGAGAACACAGACGAGAACGACTAATCGATCTCTAGCTCGACCCGTTTAATGAGATAGTTACAGACGTTGCACTCTGGGCCAGGGTCAGGCATTCCACCCTCGATAGTGGTAATCAACTCTTCTAGTAGATTCATAAAGGTTGCGCTGTCACGTTCTACTGGGACGTAGTGTTGGTTTACGCCAAAACCGTGTGAGTTGCTGGCTAGTTCGCTCTGACGAGTTTCGGTAACGCCGGCCAGCTTCCAAATGAGTAGCCCCATTGTCGAGACTGGAAAGGGCTTTCCTTTATCAGGATTCTCAAGTGCATACGCATAGGACTCTAGTTGGGGAGCATAGAAAGGTCCATTGTCGCGATCTGAGTCAGAGACTTTGCAATCGATGATGGCAACTGTTCCATCTTCGTAATGTCCGAGTAGGTCGTAGATTCC
>CAZHPQ010000042.1:4579-8405 GCA_964533845.1 uncultured Candidatus Planktophila sp. | reverse complement strand
TCACATAACGCGCCAAGTGATCTTGAGATTGAAATCGATGGAGTCACAACAATCGAAAACTTCAGAGGGTGCGATCCGTATCAGCTGATGGCAGATGCCTTTGCTGGGCGCGCTCGCGGCGGCAGCGATTGGGTGATGCCGCTATCTGAATCCTTGCGCTTTGCCGAGCTCTTTGACGCAGCCTTTGCCTTGATGAAGCGGGAATAAACTCCCCGGTCGACATGTTCTAGCAAGTGACCCCTGCAGTGAGTGCAGAAGTTGCAAAGGAGCTAGACAATGACACAGGCGACACAGGCGCAGGAAGAAAAGAGCGCATTAGAGCAGTACGGAATAGACCTTACTGAGCGCGCTCGCAGCGGAAAGTTAGATCCAGTTATTGGCCGCGACAATGAAGTACGTCGCGTCATTCAAGTACTTTCTCGCCGCACAAAAAATAACCCTGTGCTTATCGGTGAACCTGGCACAGGAAAGACCGCCATTGTTGAAGGCTTAGCGCTGCGTATTGCCGCAGGAGATGTTCCGGCTGGGCTCAAAGATAAGCGAGTTGTCTCAATTGATCTTGGCGCAATCGTGGCCGGTGCTAAGTACCGTGGAGAATTTGAAGAACGCCTTAAGGCTGTCCTTGATGAAATCAAGGCTGCTGAAGGACAAGTCATCACCTTTATTGATGAGTTACATACAGTTGTGGGCGCAGGCGCAATGCCAGGCGCACTTGATGCAGGAAATATGTTAAAGCCGCTTCTTGCACGAGGTGAATTGCACATGATTGGTGCAACAACCCTTGATGAATATCGCCAATACATTGAAAAGGATGCAGCCCTCGAGCGCCGCTTCCAGCAGGTATTAGTGGGTGAACCAAGTGTGGAAGACACAATCGCTATCTTGCGCGGTCTTCGCGAAAAGTACGAAGCGCACCACAAGGTTGTGATTAGCGATGGCGCACTCGTTGCAGCTGCCGCCCTTTCAGAGCGATACATCACCCATCGCTTCTTGCCAGATAAGGCGATTGATTTGGTTGATGAAGCAGCTTCACGACTTCGCATGGAAATTGATTCATCTCCAGAAGAAATCGATCAATTACAGCGCGCCGTCGATAGATTGCGTATGGAAGAGTTTGGCCTTGCCAAGGAAAAGGATGAATCTTCTAAAGCGCGCTTAAAAGATTTGCGTACCGAGCTAGCTGATAGCGAAGCTAAGTTGAATGTTTTGCGTGAAAAGTGGGGGAGTGAGAAGAACCAACTTGATCGCATTGGGTACTTAACTGAGGAGCTCGACAAGGTCCGCGTTGAGGCAGAACGTGCGCAACGCGAAGGGCGCTTAGAAGATGCAGCGCGCTTGATGTACGGAAGAATTCGAGAGATTGAAAGCGAACTTACCAAGGTGCGTGGTGAGATTGATTCAGCTACCGCCATGGTTAAAGAAGAGGTAACTGCTGACGATATTGCTGAAGTGATTTCTGCATGGACCAAAATTCCTGTGGGTCGATTACTTCAGGCAGATAGCCAGAGGCTATTAGCGCTGGAAGACGAACTTGCGCGTCGCGTAGTGGGACAGGGCGCTGCGATTGCTTCCGTTTCCGATGCAATTCGCAGATCGCGCGCAGGGATTGCAGATCCGAATCGACCTACAGGAACATTCCTCTTCTTAGGTCCAACTGGTGTGGGGAAGACCGAGCTAGCTAAATCCCTTGCCTATTTCCTCTTTGACGATGAGCGCGCAATGGTGCGCATTGATATGAGCGAATATGGCGAGAAGTTTTCAGTATCACGTCTAATAGGAGCACCTCCTGGATATGTCGGATATGAAGAAGGTGGCCAATTAACTGAAGCTGTTCGCCGCCGCCCATATTCGGTGATCTTGCTCGATGAAGTAGAAAAGGCTCATCCTGAAGTCTTCGACTTGCTCTTGCAGGTCTTTGATGATGGTCGTCTTACTGATGGACAAGGTCGTACTGTCGACTTTAGAAATGCCATCATCATTATGACTTCAAACTTGGGTTCAGTGTTCATGACAGATACTTCGCTATCACGCGAAGATAAGGAGAGCGCCGTCAATGAAGTCGTTCGTGCTCACTTTAAGCCTGAGTTTCTTAACCGAATCGATGACATTGTTATCTTCAACGCTCTCAGCCAAGAGGAAATCAGTGCAATCGCTTCTCACTTAGTCGATGATTTAGCGCAGCGACTCAAGGATCGAAATATCTCGATTGAGTTAAGCGATGCTGCACGTAGGTGGTTGATGGTCAATGGATACGATGCTTCATACGGAGCTCGTCCGCTAAGACGATTGGTGCAGAAAGCCATAGGCGATCGGGTGGCCAAGATGATTCTGGCCGGTGAAATTGCAGACTTTGCCACAGTGGTAATTGATGCTCATTCGCCTGAAGATCTAGAGCTAGCTATTTCAATTCGGCAAGCCGAGCCTTCACTAGTTTAAGAATTAACTGTTCTTCAACTTTCCAATCACTTGGGATCACGATGGTCTTCTTGTTGAGCTTCAGATGCGACATCTGATCACGAAAGGCATCCAGAACATCGGTGCTCCAAGGCGCAATAGTGATGTGGTTCTTGGATGCGGATGCGCCAAAAATGTAGTCATCGCCTAGCTTGATCATGGGTTGGTTCCAGGCAACAACAAGTTCTGTCTTCGGGTACTTGCTTTGAATTGTTTTAAAGATCTTGCGCATTGTGGTTGCTTGCTTTGGGTCAATCGTCTTGAAGTAATCAGAAGGAGTGTCATGGCGCCTTGATGAAGTTGACCCACGTGAATACATGACCAGGGCGTTGGCATGAGCTTGTGAGAATCCGTAGTTCTCGCGGAGGTAGGCAATTTGCTGTGGGTACTTCTCGTCCTTGACTTCCTTCATGACTTTGAACCAATAGGACATCTTTTCGCCATAGCGCTTTTCAATAGCTGGAAAATGGGCTTCGCGGCTTGGATCTTTAGGTGGCATGAGGCAAATATATTGCAGTTTTTTGGCGTAAACTCGTAGGTATCTTCCCCAGTCATTGAGGTGCTTATGGTCCGTCAGGCAAGACTTACTCAAATCGATTACGTTGCAAGTCTTATCGGTGGCATGATGCTCATTGTCTTCTGGCTCATCGTGGCCACCTTGCCAGATTTTTTCTTTATCAATCCCAATGGGGCCAATAGCGAGATCCGCCGCGCAGAGCTCGTGCTCTCGACGATTGGTTGGATACTTATTTCAACTGGTGCACCACTTGCCCTTTTCTTCTTCTCAGCAGGCTTTCACGGCGCACGAAAGTGGTTACCGCTCACAGCGTTGTGGTGGCCAATTAGCTTGGCAATTTCGCAGGTGACTGTCTACATTTTAGATGGCGCCTTTTACCTTGAGTATTTAATTAATTACCCAATTTTTATCTATACAGACTTAGTTTTGCCGATCTTCATTCTCTTTCTCTGGCACGATCTTCGCGATGCTAAACCTCTGGCTATCCACGAAGATGCCAGAGATATTGGTAACCGATGACATTTAGAAACAAATTTGATGGCGTTGTCATTATCTTCTTAATCTTCATCGGCCTTGTGGCAATATCGGCAGCCCAAGCCTTATCGCCTACGCCCTCTGCTGCGATTCAGCTCATTACAAATAAGAATTTGATTGAAGAGACGCAAGGTGATGATCCGGAGACCGTCATTGTTGCTGGAACACCAGGTACATCGGGAGATCTTGGACCACGAGGACCGCGTGGATTTGTGGGTCCGCAAGGGCCGCAAGGTGAAAAAGGTGAACAAGGTATTCAAGGTATTCAGGGAGAAACAGGCGCACAAGGTATTCAAGGGCCGCAAGGTGAAAAAGGCGAAC
>CAZHPQ010000042.1:0-4479 GCA_964533845.1 uncultured Candidatus Planktophila sp. | reverse complement strand
GGAACATTTAATAGCGCAGGCTTTATTGAAAGCCCTGCATGTTATTCAACAGATCCTAAAGGAAAGATTCCTGTCGGCACGATGCTCTTTGGAACATGCGCAAGCCATGGAATCACCGGAATCAATATCACCATCGTCACTAAGCCTTAAGATGCGCAAGTGAATCTGGAATTTTCAGAACGTCCTTGGGGCAGCTATCAGGTGCTGCACTCAACGGCTGCGGCGCAAGTAAAAGAGATTAAGGTCAAGGCGGGTTCTCGTCTTTCTTACCAAACCCACCAAAAGCGCGCCGAGCATTGGTTTATCGTGCATGGGCCAGCAGTTGTCACTATTGATGGTGTGACTAGGACTTTAGAGACAGGTGCATCTGTAGATATCGGTATTGGCGTTGCCCATCGAATGGCAGCGCCTAGCAGTAATGATGTGGTCTTTATTGAAGTCCAGACTGGTACTTACTTCGGCGAAGATGACATCGTTCGCCTCGAGGATGATTTCGGCCGTAATTAGCAAAGGCCGACCTATTCGCAGAGTTCACGAATAGGCCGGCCCTTGAGGCGCTAACCTGCTTTAGTAATTATGCAGTTGGAAGCAACACTGCATTGATGCCGTGTGCAACCTGGAGATTTCCCTTGTTGAGATCAACGCGAGATAGAACTACTACTGGGTTCTTCAACTTATTGTTGTAATCGCCCAGAGTGATTTTTGTTCCCTTCACAGTGACCTTGATGAGCTTGCCATCGAGGGTGGTGTGAAGCTGTGCTCCGTTGGCCTTAAGGGCTGCAGGGGACAGGATTGGGTCACCTTGAACAACGTGGTACTTCAAGATGTTCTCAACTGTTGGGATACCAAGACCTGCAACAGTTGTAAATGCTGCACGCTCGCTCTTTGGAGCCTTACCTGTCAGCGCTGTCACCAAGTTCAGGAATGCTCCGTCATTTGGGATAAAGGCTGTGACAGGAATGTTTCCATCAGTCAAGATTGCAACATCTGACGCTGGCTTTGCCTTAAGAACTGCAAGGACGGCGGCTGTGACGATATCGAAGTTGTTCTTATTTGAGTCAAATGAGTTCTTGGCAGTAAGTACTGCAGCAAGTGAGTTTGAACCAAGTGGCAGAAGCTGGACTGGAAGCAATACAGCATCAATGCCGTGTGCTACCTGCTTGTTGCCCTTGTTGATATCTACCTGAGAGAGGATGACCTTTGGATCTGCAGCTGCTGCATCGTTATCACCAAGTGTGATTGTGGTTCCCTTAACTGTGACACCGATTGATGCGCCCTTGAGAGCTGTTGCAAGGGTTGCTCCATTTGCCTTAAGTGCATCAGGTGACAAGATCGCAGGACCTACGACTACGTGATAGAGAAGTACGTTTTCTACGGTATCAATACCGAGGGCTGCAACAGCTGTAAATGCTGCTGATTCAGATGCTGGGGTAGCACCTGTGTAAGCCTGCACAAGATTAATGAATGCATCATCGTTAGGGATAAATGCAGTCAGTGCAACGCTGCCATCTGTGAGCGCTGAAACTGTTGACTTTGGCTTGGCCTCGAGAACGGCAAGAACTGCTGCAGTCAAGATGTCATAGTTGCTGCCATCGTTATCGAAAGAGTTCTTTGCGGTGAGTACGGCAGCAAGTGAATTTGTGCCGTCGTTTGCTACAGCGGATGGTGATGCAATAAGTGCACCGCCGCTGATCAGGGTCGCAGTAAGCAATGTTGCTAGTGCGCGACTTTTCAGAATCTTCATAGCTACCTCCATATTGATGTGTTGATTGAATATCTAGATAGAACTAGATTTCTTCCACAATAGGCTGAAGGATGTAGAGCTGCGACTTGAAAATAAGATTCTCCGACTTTTCACAAATCAAAAAACAACGCATCCGCGCTCATTTTGAACATTACTAGTAGCAGGAGTCTGAGTTCACATGGGGGTAGAACTCAGATACCGCTTTTGATGGCGGAAGTTAAAGAGAGCGAAGAACTGCTGTGACGATTCCAAGAACTTCGCATTGGTCGCCATCGATGGGCGCAAAGTCATCGTTGGCAGGAAGCAACCAGATGTGGCCGCTCTTGCGCGAGAAAGTCTTGACTGTTGCTTCGCCATCGATCATGGCAGCGACGATGTCTCCGTTATTGGCATCTTTTTGTTGGCGAATAACAACGTAGTCGCCATCGCAGATTGCTGCGTTAATCATTGATTCGCCCTTGACCTTGAGCATGAAGAGATCGCCCTTGCCAACGAGAGATTCAGGAAGTGGGAAAGTTTCTTCGACTTGTTGATCGGCCGTAATTGGAACACCTGCTGCAATCGAACCAACCAATGGGATAAAGCGAGTCTTATCTGTGTGGGCGCTAGCGCCGGCCATGTGATCAGGAAGGGTGACTTCCATGGCGCGACCACGATCGGCGTCGCGGCGGATAAAGCCCTTCTCTTCGAGGATATCGAGCTGATATTTGACCGAGGCGGGGGAGTTGAGCCCGGCTGCCTCGCCGATTTCGCGCATTGAAGGGGCATACCCCTGGCTCTCGGTGGAGCTCTTGATGAATTCGAGGATCGTCACCTGGCGGGAGGTCAGCTCAGGCTTGGTTGTAGAGGTCTTTGGGGTTGAGTTCTTGGCCATACACAGATTGTTCCACAGGATGGGGATAAATTCAAACAAATGTTCGAAAAAATCTTGCAGATGTCGGTGGGTGGGTATATGGTTTTCCTATCGAACAAGTGTTCGAAAACCTTCCCCAAGGTTTTAGCAGGTAGCAGGAGAAGAACCATGAGCGCTATAACCATTGACACATCTAAAGTCATTGATTTTCAAGGCTTTTCGGCCAATCCGTCTGGCATCACTCTCAATCGCCGCGGCCGTCTAGCTCGTACCGTCGTGGTTCTCTCTCTCGCTATCGTCCTCGGCTCAGTCGTCAGCGCCAAGGCTGGGGCTGGCACTGAAGCGGCTGCAACCAAGGCATACTCCTTTATTACAGTCACTGTGGCTCCTGGCGACACCGTCTGGTCGCTGGCTAACCGTGTGGCAGCAGGGGCAGATGTGCGCTCGCTCGTCTCTGAGATCATCTCAGTTAACTCACTGGCATCAGTTGATCTGACTGCAGGCCAGAAGCTGCGCATTCCGCTCGGCTAACTCTTTCTAGACCCACCTGCGACACGCGGCACCCTGGTGCTACTCATCCGGCAAAGCCTCAAGAAATGCTTTATAGTTCCCACTATATGTAGGGGTCGAAAGCGCAAAAACTTCCATAAGTAGTGGTTTTAGGGTAGTTTTGCGGATTCGCCAATACATCTAAAAATTGGAATTTCTAGTATTTCGAAGGGAGACACGCCGAGATGATTTGCCCGTTCTGCAGACACGATGATTCCCGAGTCGTCGACTCCCGTCCGGTCTCTGAAGGTACAGAAATCCGCCGCCGCCGCGAATGTCCAAAGTGCGGCCAGCGATTTTCGACCCAAGAGGTAGCTCTGCTTAACATCATTAAGCGATCAGGGGCTACCGAACCCTTTAGCCGCGAAAAAGTCCTTGTGGGCGTACGTAAAGCCTGCCAAGGTCGCCCAGTAAATGAAGATGATTTGGTTTTACTAGCCCAGCGAGTAGAAGAGACCCTTCGCTCTACCGGCCAAGCTGAAATCGAAGCGCAAGAAGTTGGGTTGGCAATTCTTGCGCCACTACGCGAACTCGATGAGGTTGCTTACCTGCGATATGCGTCTGTGTACCGTAACTTTGCCTCCCTTGAAGATTTCGAAGGTGAGATTGCACTTCTCCGCGCCCTTCCTTCGAATGCAACACAAGTAACACCAGCTACAAAAGCAAGAACACCAGAAAATACAAACCAGAAGACGGGGAAATAACATATGTCAGACACGGTCATCAATCGACCAACTTCGAAAGTTAAGGGCGGAAAGGCTCTTACTGTCGAACGTATCTATACAACAGAAGGCGTACATCCGTATGACACAGTCACATGGGATCGTCGCGATGTTGTTCAACAGAATTGGAAGACAGGCGAAGTTGTTTTCGAACAACGCGGCGTTGAATTTCCTGACTTTTGGTCAGTAAATGCTTCAACGATCGTAACCACCAAGTACTTCCGTGGCGCTGTAGGTGCCGAAAACCGCGAATGGTCTCTTAAGCAGGTCATTGATCGCGTTGTACTTACCTACACAAAGGCAGGACGCGAGTTCGGTTACTTTGCAACTGAAAAAGATGCAACTATCTTCGAGCACGAACTCACACACATGCTTATGCACCAAATCTTCTCATTTAACTCCCCAGTCTGGTTTAACGTAGGTACAGCTGCCCCACAGCAAGTATCAGCATGCTTTATCTTGTCAGTAGATGACACAATGGAATCAATTCTTAATTGGTACCGCGAAGAAGGAATGATCTTTAAGGGCGGATCTGGTGCCGGCCTTAACTTGTCACGTATCCGTTCTTCAAAAGAACTTCTCAAATCAGGTGGAACAGCATCAGGCCCAGT
>CAZHPQ010000041.1:0-8874 GCA_964533845.1 uncultured Candidatus Planktophila sp. | reverse complement strand
CCTTCGTCGCCGCCCTTGCTACCGATGCTGATATCGAGAAGATTAAAGCAGCGCGCAAGCTCGAATCCTAAGGATTGCCATGCTCTCCTATTACGTTCATATTCCTTACTGCGTAAGACGTTGTGGTTATTGTGACTTTAATACTTACACACCCGCTGAGCTTCAAGATGGTGCAACCCTCGAGATAGTTTCAGGTGATTACATCGATGCAGTTTTGCGCGAACTCGACACCACGCCCACAGATGTAGTCCCCACAATCTTCTTTGGGGGAGGTACCCCATCGCTGCTACCGCCAAAGGATTTGGGCAGAGTCATTGCAGCAATCAAGGAACGTAACGGAGTTACTGAAGACTGCGAGATAACACTTGAGGCTAACCCAGATTCTGTAACTCAAGAGAAACTAAACGAGTTGATTGCAGTTGGTTTTAATCGCATCTCATTTGGAATGCAATCGGCCAACCCTGAAGTATTGAAAGTTCTCGACCGCACTCACAACCCTGAGAATGTGAGAAAAGCTGTCGATATGGCTCGGGCAGCAGGTTTTGAATCAGTAAGTGTTGACCTTATCTATGGAGCGCCTGGTGAATCCTTAAGTGATTGGGCGGCAACTGTAAAGGAAGCGCTCTCGCTCAATATCGATCACATCAGCGCCTACGCTCTTATCGTTGAAGAAGGCACAAAGCTGGCGGCGCAGATTAAGCGTGGTGAATACACCATGCCCGATGACGATCTCATGGCAGATATGTATTTACTGGTAGATCAACAATGTCTGCAAAAAGGCTTGAAATGGTACGAACTTTCTAACTGGTCAAAGCCAGGACATGAATGTCGCCACAATATTGCATACTGGAAATCAAATAATTGGTGGGGCCTAGGACCTGGAGCCCATTCACATATCGATCAGAAGCGTTTCTGGAATGTGAAGCATCCAAACGCGTACAAAGAGAAGGTATTTGCAGGCAGCTCTCCAATTAAGGACTCTGAAGTACTTGGTGATTTAGAGAAAAAATCTGAATACATCATGCTCGCAATCCGCATGCCACAGGGCGTTAAGAAGGCTGCGCTGACAGTGGCACAGTACGAACGGAGCATGGAGTACATCAAGAGCGGCCATGTGATTGAACGAGAAGACTCACTGGCGCTGACTGCGACAGGGCGTCTGATTGCCGACCGCATTACGCACGAAATGCTTCGGTAATTGGCACGCGATAAGATTGCCAAACTATGACAACTGATCGCCGCCTCGAGATTCTTCGAGCAATCGTCGATGAATATGTCCAAACCCAAGAACCAGTGGGTTCAAAAGCGATTGCCGATAAGCGCTCCCTTGGCATTAGCCCGGCGACCATACGCAACGAGATGGCTGTCCTTGAAGAAGAAGGTTTGATTACTCAGCCTCACACAAGCGCTGGTCGAATTCCCACAGATCGCGGCTATCGCCTCTTCGTAGATAAGTTGGCAACTGTAAAGCCGTTATCAACTGCTGAACGTCGCGCTATTGAAACTTTCCTAGAAGGCGCTATTGATCTCGACGATGTAGTTAAACGCAGCGCCAAGTTACTTGCTGATATCACTAAGCAGGTTGCAGTTGTGAAGTATCCCAACATTGGCGAATCACATGGACGCGAGATGATGGCGATTTCTGGAACGGCCAACCTCGCACGTTCTGGAGAAGATTTAGGTGCAACGCTTTCACCAATTCTCGAAGCGCTAGAAGAACAAGTGGTCTTGCTGCGCTTGCTTGGAGATGCACATTCAACAGTGCACGTGACCATTGGCAGCGAACAACCAGATAGCAGCTTGCAGACAACCTCTCTTGTCACAGTAGGTTATGGTTCAGATGCATCGCTTGGAATTCTTGGGCCTACCCGCATGGATTACGCCAGCTCTATTGCAGCAGTTTCAACTGTTGCTCGCTATGTGGGTCGATTTATCACAGAGAGTTCAAAGTAATGGCTGACTTTTACGATCTGCTCGGCATCGACCGTGGCGCATCTCAGGATGAGATTAAGAAGGCTTATCGCAAGATTGCCCGCGAACTTCATCCAGATGTGAATCCTGATCCTGAAGTTCAGAATAAATTTAAGGAAGTAACTGCGGCATACGATGTCTTAAGTGACCCTCAGAAGCGCCAGCAATACGACATGGGTGGCCAAGGTTTTGGTGGTGGATTCGGTGGTGGCTTTGGTGGCGGTGGCTTTAGCGACATCATGGATGCCTTCTTTGGCGGCGGCGGAAATCGCGGACCACGTCCACGTATGCGTCAGGGACAAGATGCACTTATTCGCATTGAGGTAGATCTCAATGAAGCATGCTTTGGAACAGAGCGCGATATCACTCTCGAATCTGCAGTTGTCTGCACTAAATGTGAAGGACAAGGAACAGCGAATAACTCTGCGCCATCAATGTGTCCTGTCTGTAAAGGACGCGGCGAAACTCAGTTTGTTCAGAAATCATTCTTGGGCCAAGTGATGACTTCTAGACCTTGCAATAACTGTTCTGGTTATGGCAGCGTCATCACAGATCCATGCCGTGAATGCGCCGGCGATGGACGTGTGCGCGCACGACAGACGATTAACGTCAAAGTTCCAGCAGGCGTTGAAACAGGAAATCGAATTCAGATGGCAGGTCGCGGAGAAGTCGGTGCTGGTGGTGGTCCTGCCGGAGATCTCTATGTTGAGATTGTTGAAAAGGAACACGAGTTCTTGCTCCGTGATGGCGACAACTTACATGTGGCCATTGAAGTCTCTATCGCTGCTGCCTCACTCGGCACAACTGTGAACGTGGAAACTCTTGATGGCCCAGTCAAAGTTGATATCAAGGCTGGAACACAGAGCGGTGCGATGATCTCTGTGAAAGGCAAGGGCATGACTCGCCTGCGCAGCACTCACCGCGGTGATCTAATCGTGCATGTCGATGTGGCAACTCCACAGAAGTTAAGCCGCGACCAAGAGAAGTTACTCAAAGAATTCGCTAAATCTCGCGGTGAGCGCGATGGCGATGTGAAGATTAAGGGGCAGCGTGAAGGCATGTTCTCCAAATTTAGAGATGCCTTCGGTCGTTAATGCTGAGCCTCTTCTTCGTTGATGATTTACCTACAGAAGTAGGTCAGATCTATGAATTTGCAAATGATGATGCAGTCCATGCGGTCCGAGTACTGCGTATCGGAACCGGTGAAATCTTCAACCTCTCAGATGGTGCAGGCCGATGGTCACGAGTTCAAGTTGTAACTGCCGGCAAGAAATCAGCGCAGGTAAAGGTTTTAGAAAGTGGTTATCAAGAAGTATTGCCAGTGAACTTTACCGTCATTCAAGCAATTCCTAAAGGTGATCGCATCAAGGAGACCATCGAGCTCTGCGCTGAAGGTGGCGTTGATCAGATTGTGATGTGGAAAGCAGCCAGAAGTATCGGTAAATCAGATGACAAGATTGAAAAGTTACAGGTCACAGCGCGCGAAGCAAGTAAACAATCTCGCCGCTTTAGAATCCCGCAGGTTATTGGTGTTGCCTCAACAAATATTGTCGTTGATGAGATTGCTAAAGCAGATCTAGCAATCGTCTTTCACGAATCTGCGACACAGAAAGTCTCAGAGCTGGTTAAACCTGGTGCACAAAAAGTAGTCATCATCATCGGCCCAGAAGGAGGGCTGACAGATGAAGAGGTCGACCTCTTTGCATCGAGTGGCGCAAAGGTGGCTCTGATGGGTCGTCCGGTACTTCGCTCGGCACATGCTGGCTTGGCAGCCCTTGCCGCAGTCAACACCGCCCTCTCCGTGTGGTGATTTCACACCAATACCGATAGATTTTCTGCCATATGGAACGCCTTTTAATCACGGTCCCACCAGCTATCCCGATGGTTTCACTCGTCGGTGCGCAAGATGCAAATATGTTGGCAATCGAGGCGGCCTTCCCATCAGTGAATGTCACAGTACGTGGCAATGAAATTACCCTGCGTGGACCGCATATCGATTGCATCGCGATGGAAAAACTTATCAACGAGATGATGGTGGTTATTCGCTCGGGACAAGCCCTGACAGTAGATGCTGTTAAGCGTTCGATTGCAATGCTAGAGGCTGAACCAACACAGAGCCCAGCTGAAGTTCTCTCGCTCAATATTGTCTCTAACCGTGGTCGCACTATTAGACCAAAGACAGCAAATCAGAAGCTCTATGTCGATGCGATTGAAGAGAACACAATTACCTTTGGTATTGGACCTGCTGGAACTGGAAAGACATACCTTGCGATGGCAAAGGCTGTAGCTGCGCTGCAGGCGAAGAAGGTAAATCGCATTATCTTGTCTCGTCCTGCAGTTGAAGCAGGCGAGAAGTTGGGATTCTTACCGGGCACGCTAGGTGAAAAGATTGATCCTTACCTGCGTCCACTCTTTGATGCGCTTCACGACATGATTGATGCAGAAGCCATTCCACGCCTGATGCAGACTGGCGTAATCGAAGTAGCTCCGCTGGCATTTATGCGTGGCCGCACACTTAACGATGCATTCGTTATTTTGGATGAAGCGCAGAACACCACACCTGAACAGATGAAGATGTTCCTGACTCGCCTTGGCTTTGGTTCCAAAATGGTCATCACCGGCGATGTCACACAGACCGATCTGCCAAATGGACAACGTTCTGGACTTGCCATCATCCGCGATATTTTGGGCGGCGTTGCTGATATTTCATTTATGGATCTGACTACCGAAGATGTTGTTCGCCATCGTCTGATTGGCGACATCGTTAAGGCGTATGACACATTTGAGGCGACTAAATCAGTTCCTCGCCCAATTCGTAATAACTAATCCCATATGACCGTTGAAATAGTAAATCGCTCTGGCGCCTTGGTGCCTGAAACTCAGATGCATACTCTTCTTAACTTTGGGATTGAGTACATGGAACTCAACCCTGAATGCGAAATTTCTCTGACATTTGTAGATCCACAAGAGATGGAAGAACTTCATATCAAGTGGATGGATGAACCTGGACCGACCGATGTACTTTCATTTCCGATGGATATGCCTGAAAAGAGAGGCGATATCGTGACGCTCGGAGATATTGTGATTGCGCCAGCAGTTGCAGCTAAGCAAGCGTTAGATGCAGGTCATAGCACTGAACACGAAATCTATATATTGGCCACCCATGGCCTCTTACATATCCTCGGCTATGACCATGCCGATCCTGACGAGGAAAAAGTTATGTTTGCCCTACAAGAGAAGATAGTGAAGGAGTGGTCACAGAAGTGATCAATATTCGCAAAAAACTTACCTTGGCCTTTAAAGGTTTTGCCGCAGGTCTATTTACCAATGAGAACGAACTACGCGACTTGATGGATCATGCCCACAACCGCGGGCTGGTTGAATCCGATGAACACGAGATGATTCACAACGTCTTCGAACTCGGCGATACCTTGGTCCGCGAATTGATGGTGCCACGCACCGATATGGTCTGGATTGAAAGCGATAAGACCTTGCGCCAAGGGTTATCACTGGCGCTACGTTCTGGATATTCACGTATTCCTGTCGTCGGCACTGGTATCGATAACATCATTGGTATTGCATATGTAAAAGACTTAGCAAAGCGCGCTCTCGACCACCATGAAGCTGAAACTACTGAAAAAGTTGAGCAACATATCCGGCCAGCAGTCTTTGTCCCTGAAAATAAAGAGGCGGCAGAGCTACTCAAAGAGATGCAGCGCGATCAGATTCACTTAGCGATTGTTGTCGATGAATATGGTGGAACTGCTGGAATCATTACTATCGAAGATATCATCGAAGAAATCGTGGGCGAGATCGCCGATGAATACGATGATGGGGTTGAGGCATTTACTTGGATCAGTGAAAAGAAGGCCCGCGCAAAAGCGACTATGCACGTCGAAGATTTAGCTGATGCGCTCGACATTGAAATTGATCGCGAAGAATACGAAGATGTCGACACAATCGGCGGATATATGGCTGAAAAACTTGGCCGCGTACCAATTGCCGGCTCAACCATTGAACTACAGGGTTGGTCAGTAACATCAGAGCGCCCAATCGGACGTAGACGTCGTATCAGTTCAGTTATTATTGAGCGCGTTGAAAAGGAGGTTGAAGAGCATGAATAATCCAGAAGATAACAAGCTCGTCACCCTTGCTACCGCAACTCTTGCTCGCAGCGGTGCAGCACAGGCTGCGGCGTTGCGCGATAACACCGGACGCACATATGTTGCTATCAACATCACATCGCCATCACTCAACCTAGATGCCTTTGAAGCTGTGTTGACGGTTGCGCTTGCATCAGGAATCACTGGAATCGAAAGCGTTGTCGCATGCGGCACAAAGCCTGCAAATAGCAAGGCGATTAAGGATTTCGCACCAACTGCAACAGTCTTTTACATCAGCGCTAACGGCGAAGAAACCTCGCTTTAGGAATATCGCCTCACAAAAGATAAGATTGGCCAATGCGCGTCGTTCGATTCTCTCCACAACCTGATGCAGGACTCGGCAGCGACCCACTCTTTGGAATTCTCGAAGAGGATAATCAGATTTCAATCATTGCAGGAGACCCGATTTATCATGGCATTCAAAAGACCGCGGCTAAAGTCGAGCTCACCAAGGTCCGCCTTCTGGCGCCGGTAATTCCGCGCTCTAAGATTGTGGCTGTCGGTAAGAACTACGCCGATCATGCTGCTGAAATGGGTGGGGTAGTGCCCGATGAACCGATCATCTTCTTAAAGCCAAATACTTCAGTGATTGGCCCAGGCGACACGATTGTCTGGCCATCGATTGCACCAACTATTGATTACGAAGCAGAGCTCGCCATCGTTATTGGTCGAGTCTGCAAAGAAGTCCCTAAAGAGCGCGTCAACGATGTGATCTTCGGTTACACCATGGCAAATGACGTCACCTGTCGCGAGATTCAGAAGAAAGATGGCCAATGGATGCGCGCCAAGTCTTTCGATACTTTCTGCCCGATTGGCCCATGGATTGAGACCGAGTTTGTTCCAGGAAATCAGCGGATCACCACAACTCTTAATGGTGAAATCAAGCAAGATGCCAAACTTTCTGACATGATCTTTAAGGTCGCCGATATCGTGCACTTTGTTACCCAGGTAATGACGCTGCTTCCAGGAGATGTCATCATCACTGGCACACCTGCTGGAATCGGACCAATGCCTGAAAAATCTACTGTTGCAATCTCCATCGAAGGTCTTGGCCAACTAACAAATAAGGTGAGTGCACGAGCATGAGCGCAAAAAAGGTAAAAGTTCGTTTTGCACCATCACCGACTGGTGATTTACACGTTGGCAATATCCGTACCGCGCTCTTTGATTGGGCATATGCCCGCCACACAGGTGGCACATTCCTATTTCGTATTGAAGATACCGACACCACCCGAGTTACTGATCAATATATTCAGGCAGCTATCGATACTTTGAAGTGGCTTGGTCTGCAGTGGGATGAAGGTCCAGAAGTCGGTGGACCAAATGGTCCTTACCTGCAATCACAGCGTTTAGATATCTATGCGCACTGGGCACAGAAGTTCCTTGATCAAAAAGATGCTTACTACTGCTACTGCTCACCGGAAGAACTTGAAGCAGTCCGCGAAGAACAGCGCAAAGCAAATGTTGCACCAGGTTATAACGGCCACTGCCGTGAGCTGACTGCAGATCAAATCGAAGCATTCAAGGCTCAAGGTCGCGAAGGCGTAGTCCGCATGCGTATGCCTGAAGGCACAACTACCTTTGTCGATGAAATCCGCGGTGAAGTGACCTTTGATCACAAATTTGTACCTGACTTCGTTCTTGTCCGAGCCGATGGCTCACCGCTCTACACGCTTGCTGTTGCAGTAGATGACGTCCTGATGGGCGTTACCCATGTACTACGTGGAGAAGATCTGCTCTCATCAACGCCACGACAGATTCGCGTCTATCAGGCGATGGGCGTTGCTGAAGATGATTACCCAGTATTTGCCCACCTGCCATTTGTGATGGGCCAAGATAATGCCAAGTTATCCAAGCGCAATGGCGAAGTCTCGATTGCCTGGTATCGCGAACAAGGTTATTTGCCTGAAGCAATCTGTAACTATCTTGCACTTCTTGGCTGGTCGCCAGGTGATGATCGTGAAAACATCACGATGAAGGAGCTCACTGAGCTCTTTACCGTCGAAAAGGTGCACTCATCGCCAGCTCGTTTTGATATGAAGAAGTTAGAAGCAATTAATGGCGACAAGATTCGCGCCTTAAGCGTTGAAGACTTTGCGCAGTGGACGATTCCCTTTCTTAAGAAGGCTGCAATCATCGAGGGTACTGATGCAGAGATTGCGCTTGTGAAGCAGGCGCTACCTTTGATCCAAGAGCGCATCGTGAAGTTAGATGAAGCTCCTCAGCTACTCAAATTCCTCTTCGTAAAAGAGTTTGCAATCGATAGCGATGCAGTTTCAAAGGTGAATGATGAGAGCGCTAAATCAATTCTGAAGCGTGCACAATCTGATTTGGAGCAGCTTTCAACCTGGAACCATGAATCAATTGAAGCTGCCTTACGCGCCTCACTCATTGAAGAGATGGGGCTTAAACCACGAATTGCATTTACTGCTCTTCGCATTGCAACGACCGGTAGCACAATCTCGCCACCGCTCTTTGAATCAATGGAGTTGCTAGGTAAGCAGGCCTGCCTCGCACGTATTTCGCTGGCTTTGTCGCTGTAATTTTCCCTATTTTCTTAAGGTAAACTTCTGCCTTGCGCCGCCAAGCGCGAAAAAGTTATTGGGGTATGGGGTAATTGGCAGCCCTGCTGATTCTGGTTCAGTAAGTCTAGGTTCGAGTCCTGGTACCCCAGCGCAGTACAAGCAGTATGTTTTAAATTGAACAGGATTTCAAAGGCCGTAGGTCTTGTGAAATTGAA
>CAZHPQ010000040.1:0-9005 GCA_964533845.1 uncultured Candidatus Planktophila sp. | reverse complement strand
GGTATTGAGAGCTGGTTGGTCACAGGCGATAACGCCGAAAGCGCTGCGGTTGTCGCATCGAGCGTCGGCATTAAGCGTGAAAACGTTATAGCTGCAGCTTCACCAGAAGATAAATTAGCCAAGATTTCAGCCTTGCAAAGCGCCGGTAAAAAGGTGGCGATGATTGGTGATGGCGTCAACGATGCCGCCGCTCTTGCGCAATCTAATCTCAGCTTGGCGATGGGAACTGGCACAGATACTGCGATTTCAACTGCAGATATCACTGTGATGCGACCGCAATTGATGGCGATTATTGACGCACTTAATTTGGCTAAGACCACGCTCAAGACAATCAAGGTAAATCTTGGATGGGCCTTTGCCTATAACGCAATTGGAATTCCGATTGCAGCGATCGGATTAATGAGCCCTATGTATGCAGCGGCCGCAATGGCGCTCAGCAGCTTGCTCGTTGTTACTAACTCTCTTCGTATTCGTTAACATCATCTGATTCGCTGCCCTTAAGTGAGCGGACAATTGCAATGACGGCGATGTATACCGGAAATATGATCATGATTGCTTCAGAGATTGGCTGGCGATGAATTCCAGTTTCATTTGAATATGTCCATGAAAGATAGAAGAGATTGACTAGATAAGCCACTCCGATAGGAAGAGTAATCTTTCGCAACATCCGCACGCGTACCAAATGCGGGAACTTGAGATTAGTCAGCTGTGAGAAGCAGAGAATCAATGAAGTAATTGCAACAACGTTCTCAGAGAGATCCAATACCAAGAAGGTCGGTACTGCTAGGTTCCAGACAGCTGGAAAACCGTTAAACCAATGATCTTCAGTTTCGATATCGGTGCGCGCAAACCAGAGCGCTGACATCAAGAGAATGAGCCCTGCAATGAGAGTTTGGAATTCGCTAGGTAGTAGCTCTAAACGCACCAATAGCGCTACGGGCACTACAACGCAGGTCAGGTAATCAACAATCAGATCCAGAATAAATCCATCAACGCGCGGTGCATGGATAACCACATCAATCTTGCGCGCGATTGGTCCATCTAAACCATCGAGAACTTGGCAGACGACAAGCCAGATAAGTGCGCCACGGATGTTGTTATCGATAACGGCCTGGAGAGCCAACAAGCCAGCGACAGCGCCGCTGGCGGTCATCACATGGAGCGCATAACCTGCGCGCTTGCTGATCTTGGTTGAAGTAGCCACAGCGAGAGAATAACTTGCTATGGCTACCAGGCATTACCTTGGCTTGCTTTGTAGCGGGGGCAGGATTTGAACCTACGACCTCTGGGTTATGAGCCCAGCGAGCTACCGAGCTGCTCCACCCCGCGTCGGTTATCGCAAGTGTAGGCGAGCGGTGACTAGTTCACCAAATCGGCTATCAAAGGTAAAGAGTTGTTGCTAAGAACAACTACTTTGCGCGAGATTGTGCAGAGATTGCTGCTGCAATCGCTGCCTTAAGTCGATCTTGTGCTCGACCAAAAGCTGCAAAATCTCCCTTTGCAAGTGCAGTCTGTCCATCTGCAATTGCTTGTCGTGCGTTTTGGAGCGCAGTTGCAAGATCTGCAGATTGATTTGTTGTGGTTGATCCTGATGCACCTGGAGTGCCAGAAGCAGTTCCTGAATTTCCACCAAAGACTTGATCTAGTGCGCCCTTAAGTGAACTATCAAATCCGATGACATCACCGAAGGAGACCAATACTTTCTGTAACAGTGGATACGCAGCAGCATTCGAAGTTGCTCTGACGTAAACCGGTTGTACATACAGCAGACCATTTCCAACTGGAAGCGTTAACAAGTTACCCAAAACTACATCCGCGCCACCTTGGCGCAACAATGAAAGGGTATTTGCAACATCTGGTTTTGCTTCAAAGTTTGAAGCAACCTGTGATGGACCTGCGATATTTGTACTACGTGGAAGTTGTAGCACTGTAATTTTTCCGTAATCAGGGCCTGCATTTGAATTCACTGCAGCGAAGGCTGAGAGGTTCTCACGTCCACCACGAGGAACAAATGGAGTTGTTAGTGAGAATGATGGCTTCTCAGCACCTGGCATCTGAAGAGTCATGTAGTACGGAGGCTGTGAACCTGCATTAGCGCCAAATGTTGATGGGTCACGAGGCACGCGCCAGAAGTCCTGTCCACCGTAGAACGCAGCTGCAGAATCAACATGGTACGAGCTCAAAATATCGCGCTGGATACGGAACATATCTTCTGGGTAGCGAACATGCTCGAGCAGTTGCTTAGACATCTTTGATTTCGGCGTTACCGTGTTAGGGAAAGCCTTCATCCATGTCTTAAGCACTGGATCCTTCTCATCCCACTGGTACAGAGTCACTGTTCCGTCATAGGCATCAACTGTGGCTTTCACAGAGTTACGAATGTAGTTCACATCGCTATTTGATTGAACTCTAATGGCCGATGCTGTCGTAGTGAGAGCATCCTGAGTTGCCTCTGTGAGTGATGTTGAACGTGCATATGGATAGCCAGCACTTGTTGTGTAGCCATCGATAATCCACTTGATTTTGCCGTCAACGATTGCAGGATATGGATCGCCATCAAGGCTCAACCATGGCGCAACTTTTGCGACACGCTCACGAGGCTCGCGATTAAAGAGAATCTTCGACTCTGAGTTAATCAAATTAGAGAGAATGATGCGCTGTTCACCGTAACGAATTGCAAAGAGCAACTTATTAAGAAGGCTTCCGACTGGTACTCCACCCTTACCTGTGTAGGTGTAGTTCTTCTGTCCATTAGCTGATGAATCATCTGGATAGTCAAACTCAACCGGTGAATCAGACTTTCCGCCAATAATTGAGTAGTTAGGAACATTCTCACCAAAATAGATACGTGGCTGGAATTCGCCAAGATTCTGCGTTGGTGGCAGATCTCCTACAAGGAAGTTTGGCTTTCCGTCTGCATCAACGGTATTGCCATATGCTGCAACAAATCCAAATCCGTGTGTATAGACAAGGTGATCGTTGATCCAGTTACGACTTGGGTTTCCTTCAATATTAAGTTCACGCACTGCAACTACAGCATCTCGTGAAACGCCATTTACTGTATAGCGATCAATATCGAGTGATTCTGGGAAGGCGTAGTAAGGCTTGATTTGCTGCAATTGACGGAAGGTCGCTGAGAGAACATTTGGATCCATCAAACGAATATTTCCAATTGTGACGGCATCCTTTGCCAGCTGGCCTGCAGTAGTTGAAATCGTTGCGTTGTAATCCTTGAAATCAACTCCATTAAGGTCATAAGCGGCACGGGTCGCATCAATATTGCGCTGGATGTAAGGCGCTTCCTTTGAGGATTCAGATGGCTTTACCTGGAATTGCTGAATAGCTCCAGGGTAAATACCTGCAATGAGAACTGAGGAAATAGCAAGAAGTGCGGTACCGGCTGCTGGCAATAACCATGAGCGGCGAATGATATTTGCAAAGAAGAGCAGGGCGCAGACAACTGCGATGGCCGAGAGAATGGCCTTTGCTGGAAGAAGTGCGTTGACATCAGAGTAGGTAAGACCTGTAATCAAGCGGCCTTCCTTGAGCGCTAGTGCATAACGATCAAACCAATATGCCACTGCCTTGAGAAGAACTACAAGGCCGAGCAAGACTGAAATCTGCACACGTGCTGCAACGGTGGTGCGTTCGGTCTCAACCTGAGTGCGGATTCCGCCGTACATGTAGTGCACAAATGCAGTTGCTAGTGCTGCCAAAATCAGGGTTGAAATTGCCCAGCCAATAAGCGCTTGATACAAAGGCAACTTAAAGGCGAAGAAAGAGACATCAAGACCAAATTGAGGATCCTTCACGCCAAAAGATGTTGAATTTCTAAAGAGTAACCATTGCTGCCAAAAAACCATTCCGGATGAACCAGCGAAGTAGATAAGAGCTGCAGTAATGCCAAGGAATACCCAGCGACGAATTGGCTCAATCTGGGCGCGCAAACGCTCAACTCCGTTTACCTCAATGCTGGTTGGAACATAAAGTGGGCGGCGCTTATAGGCGATATAAATATTGCTAGAAATAATTGCTGAAGTGAGAAGACCTACGATTAGAAATAGTTGAGCTTTGGTGAGCAGTACAGTCGACCAGACATCTGTGAATCCAACTGACTTAAACCAGAGCCAGTCGATGTAGAAACCACTGAAGTAAGCCAGGGCCACGCCAACACCAAAGATGATTGCAGCTGTAATGATGAGCGGTGATCTATTTCTATTCATGCACTTAGGTTAGTGCAACCGATTACCCCTCGAACACTCGACTCTGCTGGCTTTTGGAGGTACTCCAGCGCCTCTTCTAAGGTGGAGACGGCGACTACAGAGATGCCGCTCACATCAGTAGGTAGATCTTCGCAATTCTCGCGGGCTGCAAAGAGCACGGTGGCTCCTACCCGCTTTGCCGCAATGATTTTTTCAGTGATACCACCGATGGGGCCAATTTTTCCATCCGCGGTAATAGTTCCTGATGCTGCAATCTTTCTTCCTTGCAGTAAATCTGCCGGTGTCAGTAATTCGGTGAGACCGAGAGCAAAGATCAGCCCTCCACTTGGTCCTCCGGTATTTTTCAACGAGATATTGAGTGCGCCATCAACTAACTCTGATGTATCGACTTCCGGAAACTTCTTTTGCAGAAGTGATTTCGTTGCAGCAACTGCAGTGTTCTGGGAAACCTTCATCTCAGCGGTAGCTTTCTTTACTTCCGCTTTGGTATTTGTGCCCTTCTGATAAACAGCAGAGCGAGGAATTACTGCGCAATCAGAGCGCACCCAACATTGCACAATCTCAGCGCCAAGTACTTTGGCATCAGGATTGGAAACCCAGATAGATAGTAAGTACATCTGCCCATCTGGCTTGTAAGTATCTATCTTCTCTGCAAAGCCCTTATTTAGTTGCAGAATCTTAGGAAAGAGTGGGGCGCCTTCTCCGGGTTGAATGACGACAAAGTTAACGGGCGTTGCAAGAGGAAGGGCGATAACAAAGAAGAAGAGCGCTCTCACAAGCAAAGGGGTGCGGGAGAATCGCATCGCAACTTTTTCCGTTACTAACTACAGTTTTTCAGGTGAGGCAGCGCCATCCTCAGAGGAGAGGTTCTCTTGTGGCGGAGCATCTTGGCGAAAAGAATCTTGGAAGCGTTGGAATTGACCGACAGATCTTGATGTCTCGGTCTCAAACTTGCTCTTAAATTTAGAAACCCAAACCACATATCCCAAACCGCCCAAGAGTCCACCGATAGGAACTACCCACCAGATAAGGGCTGCAAATGCGCTGCTTCCAGCAAGGGATGAGATCACGCCGCCATCCTATCCGCCATCAGGGGCGCAGGCTCATCGGGAAGTTTTTTAGCCCTGCCGGCGTTACAACCCACAGATAGAATTTCAAGGCTAGTTGAGCACTTGTCGCAGAGTAAAGGGAGTCGTTGATGTCACCATTTGGATTTACTCCCGACAATAACGATGAAGAAAATCAAAAACCCAATGATTTCGAAGCGATGATGCGCCAGATGCAAGAGCAGATTCAGAAACAATTTCAAGAGCTAGGAATTAATCCGGCTGGATTTATCAATCCCTTTGCAAATTTTGCACCCGGTGCCAAAGGGCAACAAGAAGCTCTTCCGATTGCAACCGTTCGCGATACTGCAAAGAAATTTGTCCAAGCCCAAGGTTCGCAGCCTCTCGGCACTAAAGATGTCACCGTCGTTAACAATGCCCTTGAAATTGCAGAGCTCTGGCTCAATGAGGCGACAGTCTTTCCAGCAACAGCAATCAGCTCAGCGCATACCTCGCTCAGCCGACTTGATTGGGTAGATGAAACTCTCCCCGGCTGGCAGGCGACGATGGAGCCGCTTGCAACCGGTTTAGCTTCGGCTATCTCCAGCCTGCTCGATCAAGCTGTTGCTGGCCAAGGTGAAAACTTAGGCGTTGAAGGCGGAGCAGATGCGCTCGCGGGCTCGATGGGCGCTATTGCTGGGCTGCTCCGTAGCTTTATCGGTTCACTTATTGCAACCCAGTTAGGTCAAGCAATTGGCGCAATCAGCGCCAACGCAACTGGTGCACATGATGTCGCCTTGCCGCTGCTCGATCCGGCTCGACCAATCTTGATTCCTGAAAACATTGAAAAGTGGAGCGCAGACCTTGAAATTCCAAAGACTGAGGTCTACCTCTTCCATGCCCTACGAGAAGCAGCAATAGCGCGCTTATTTGCCCATAACCCATGGATCGTTTCCTATATGAGAAGTGCAATTGTTGATTATGGCCGCGGTATTCGCATCGATATGGAAGCGATTCAACGCCAAGCAGAAGAGGCGATGCAGAACTTTGATCCTTCGCAGATCAACCCAGAATCTGGCGAAAATTCATTTAGCATCGCACTTAACAATGGAATTTTTACACCTGAAGAAACTCCAGAACAGAGAGCTGCGCTATCGAAGTTAGAGACAGCCCTCGCACTCGTCGATGGTTGGGCAGATGATGTAACAACATTTGCAGCTGGTGACAGGCTTCCTGCAATCACACAGTTACGTGAAATGTATCGTCGCCAACGCGCAACTAATGCACCTGCACAACAACTCTTTAAATCACTTTTAGGTCTAGAAGTTTCACCAAAATTGATGAGAGAGGCGAGCGCCTTCTGGCAGAAGGTTCGCGAATCAAAAGATGTGGCAGCTCGTGATGCCTTATGGAGTGGAATTCTGCCAAGTGCAGATGAACTTCTCGATCCAGTTGCATTTTTATCTTCGACCCAAGTGCCAGATGACTTGAGCGGCCTGCTCTAACGCCGCATTTATCTGGATAAAGAAAAGCGAAGTCCCCGGGCGCACATTTCGATATCAGCCTTCCCCTTGCTGATATCAAACGGTTATCCGAGGACTTCGTAAGCGCAAAGTACGACGATTTTTAATGAGAATCAAATAAGAATCGGTCAGACACAGAAATTTTTTTCTGTCAAGAAATGTGAATCTCTCCAGTTTTTTTCTGTAATTCGATTACATTTCCTCAATGACAAGTCGAGAGTTTGAAGATGTCACACTCCCTGGAATTGAAGAGGGTGAGATTCTGGTTATTCGCTCGACTCGTCGTAAGAAGAGCATCTCGGCATACCGACAAGGTGGACGGATAGTCATCTCTATTCCTGCACGTATGACTAAGGCCGATGAACGCGCGATAGTCCCTGAGATGATCGCCAAAATCCGTAGCCAAGAGGCGGCCAAGACCCCAGGAGAGGCAGATTTGATGGCCAGAATCGACTCTCTGCTGACTGAGCTCGCACCTGAAATCACCGAACGCCCCGTTTCGGTGACTTGGCGGGCGATGCGCGAGCGCTGGGGCTCCTGTACCAGCGCAGATCTGACCATCCGGATCTCTGATCGCCTCAAATTAGCCCCTGAATACGCCCTTGATTACGTCCTTTTCCATGAGGCTATCCACTTGCGCCACTTCGACCATGGCGAAGCCTTTACTGAAACCCTGGCTCGATTTGAGGAGTCAGAGCTGGCCAGCGCCTACCTCGATGGCTATGAGGCGGCCGAGAGAGCCCTATTAGCCCCGGTAGAACTGGAGAAGTTATAGCCACAATCCGTGCGTAGATTCGGGATTTTGAGCGTGCGCAGGGGTATCGTTATAGGCAGAACACATGAGCCCAAGCCCGTGTGTCGAACGGAGGAAAAAATGGCAGAGACATACAAGGGTGACGCTTACTGCGTTAAGTGCAAAGAGAAGCGTGATTTTGAGGGAACTGTAAAGGTCTCCGACTCTGGTCGTCGCATGGCACAGGGCATCTGCCCAGTCTGCGGAACCAAGGTAAATCGCATCCTCGGCAAAGCTCAATAATTCGCAGTATTACAAACGTCACAGACGTAGAAGAAGCCCTCGCGCAAGCGGGGGTTTTTTCTTTTCCCGCATAGCGCGCACAGGCACCTGCGCTCAGTAGCAATCCGAGATCGTTAGCCACACCTTTGCGCAACTTGTAGCTGCGCGCTGGCAATCACGCTGCATCATCTCGCGCTATGAAAAGACTGAAGCGCGGCGTATCCCTCTTTGCCTCAACAACCCCAGATGAATATTTCTGCGGAACTCTCAAGCGAGCAGTTCGCATCTACACCCCAGAAGAGAGGCAGCAACTTCAGCTGCTCAGTGGGCCGAACTTTCTTACGGCGCAGCCTGATTCACCTCTGCTCAATGAACTCTCGGCTCTGCAGTTGATCGATACCAGCGAGAGCGCCTTAACGCTGACCAAACGTTATGACGCAAGCGCGACCGGGCGCGATGCCGCCTTCCAACAATTACGTACGCGCGTTGCAGCTGAACTGACGCAGACGACATGGATTGATGGAGTGACTGATACTGGCGTCAAGGTATTGAGCGCTCGCCAAAACTATCTGATTGAAATCGCTGGAGTTAATAGAGTAGCAACTCTTCTCTACTCACTTCTCTTAGCAAGTGGCGTTACCCAGGTTCGCTATTGTGCAAAAACAGTAGCCAGTGCACGAATCTCTGATTTAGATATTTCACTTGCTGGAATTGCACCAAAAGATATCGGTGCGCCACTCATCAAAGAGCGTGAAGCGCACCGCCAAGATTTAGCGCTCTTTCCTATAGATAAAGAGTTTTCCTATCTTGATGAGCTTTCAACGCCTGATCTAGTTATTCATTGTGGTGATATGGATCCAGAGAAGTATGTGCAGTGGATGGCAAGCGGCCAACCATTTCTTCATATTCCAACGCCTATAGCCGATGTTGCAGAGATTGGACCGCTCGTGATTCCTGGAAAAACTCCCTGCATTCGTTGCTCCCATATGTCTCGTCAAGGCCACCACGGCGCTGCTCCGGCACCAACTCTGCCTTCATCACTTGCAACAACATCCGATGGTTATCCCGTTATTGCAGCTCACTATGTTGCAGCAATTGCAGCTTCGCTTGCGATCTCTTTCTGCGATTGCTTAACGCGCGAAGAGGTGTGTGCTGTGACAGGGAAGGTAACCATCTGTGATTACCAATCCCTATCAAC
>CAZHPQ010000039.1:0-9042 GCA_964533845.1 uncultured Candidatus Planktophila sp. | reverse complement strand
AAAGTGCAGGTCGCGGTCGCCTCGATAGAAAATTTGATGCACCTGCATCTTCAGCACTTTTATTCTCGTTCTACATCGAACCTAAACGCGAGAAATCTGATTGGTCTTTCTTGCCTCTTCTTACAGGACTATCTGCAATCTTTGCGCTGACAAAGTTAGATCCTCAAACTTCACCCACTCTTAAATGGCCCAACGACATCCTTTTAAATGGAGGAAAAGTTGGCGGAATCATCGCGCAAGTAAGTGGCGATGGAGTTGTTATAGGCGTTGGCATCAATGTTGGGATGACCCAGGAAGAACTTCCAGTTGTTCACGCTACTTCTCTTGCTCTTGAACAATATGAAAACCTTGATCGCAATCTAATTCTCTCCACATTCCTCACGACATTCGAGGAGCTCTTCTCAAGATGGCAGAACGGCGAAGATCTGCGCCATCTCTACAAAGAACGCTCTGCGACAATCGGCCACGATATTCGTATTGAAAATCCAGATGGCAGTCATAAGAACGCAAAGGCAGTGGATGTGTCGCCTGCCGGCGAACTCATTCTCGAGGATGGTTCTCGGGTAACGGTGGGAGACATCGTTCATCTACGATAGGTCTGTGAATGAAAGATTCCCTCGCGTTGGTGTCATAGGTGCAGGGCAATTAGCGCGCATGATGGTTGCGCCCGCTACAGCTCTTGGAGTCGATCTCTATCTCTTCGCCGCTAGCCCGCAAGATTCAGGTGCTCAAATCACCCACCATGTTGTCGGCGATTACACCGATCTAGAAGCTCTCAAGAAATTTGCAGCCAACTGTGATGTCATCACCTTTGAACACGAACTAGTCCCGCTCTCGGTAATTAAGGGGCTTGAGGCGGCTGGCGTTCGCGTCTACCCACCTGCTAGCGCATTTGTGTATTCACAAGATAAAGCGCAGATGCGCGAGAAGCTAAGCACCTATCCATCACCAGAATGGAAAGTGGTGACTTCCACTCAAGAGATTGAGAGATACCCATTGATTGCCAAGGCAATCTCTGGCGGTTACGACGGACGTGGAGTCTGGAAGATTAATTCTCAAGACGAATTGGCAGAAGTACTCAAAACTAGCCCGAAGCTACTCATAGAAGAGTTGATTTCATTTGACTCTGAAATCGCCGTGATGGTTGCTCGCTCTCCTCATGGTCAGGCTACGAGCTGGAGTCCAACTGAAACGGTGCAAGAAGATGGAATTTGCATTCTCACAATTTCACCCGCACAATCCATTTCACCTGAGTTAGCTGAAAAAGCTCAGAAGCTAGCCCTTGATATCGCACAAGAAGTCGGGGTTGTTGGCGTGATGGCTGTAGAGATGTTTGTTAAGGGCGAGAAGATTTTTATCAATGAGTTAGCGATGCGCCCACATAACTCTGGACATTGGACTATTGACGGCGCGCGCACGAGCCAATTTGAACAACATCTTCGCGCGATTCTTGATTTACCGCTAGGGGACCCAGCCATGACAGCTGAGTATTCAGTCATGGGAAATATCTTGGGCGGCGAGAAGACCGATATGTATCGCCCCTATCTCCACCTGATGGCTCGTAACCCAGAGCTAAAATTTCATCAATATAAGAAGGAAGTTCGCCCAGGTCGCAAGATTGGACATGTCACCGCTGTTGGTTCTGACCTTCTACAATTAACCACGGATGTGCAGCATGCACGTGACTATATGAGTGGAGCTATCGATGAGTAATCGTAAAGATGTAGCAATCATCATGGGCTCTGATTCAGATTGGCCAGTCATGGAAGAAGCGGCTAAAGCCCTTGATTCATTTGGAATTAGTTACAGCGCTGATGTTGTTTCAGCGCATCGCATGCCCGAAGAGATGGTCGAATTTGCAAAGACAGCTGCATCAAAGGGTTACAAGGTAATCATTGCTGGCGCAGGAGGAGCAGCCCACCTTCCTGGAATGGTTGCATCTCTTACAACGCTTCCAGTGATTGGTGTTCCGGTTTCTCTAAAGAACCTCGATGGAATGGATTCACTTCTCTCTATCGTCCAGATGCCCGGGGGAGTCCCAGTTGCAACAGTTGGTATCGATAACGCAAAGAACGCTGGAATTTTGGCAGCACGCATTATCGGATCAGCTGATGCAGGTGTTACTAAGAAGATTGAAGCTCAGCTTTCAGAGCTAGCTGTTGAGGCAAAAGCAAAGGGCGCCCAATTGAGCGCCCGTCGCAATACTAAAACTGGTTTTTAGTCAGTTCTGCCCTAGTCAGTTCTACCTAGCGCATGCACGCGCCATCCAGCTGCTCGCCAGAGGTTGCGATCTAACGCATTGCGCCCATCAATCAAGAATTTAGACTTTACAAGCTGGCCAATGACTGAAGGATCTAGCTCGCGATATTCCTTCCATTCGGTCAAGTGCAAAATTGCATCGGCGCCCTTAACAGCATCAGCAATCTTCTCTTGATAATCCAAATTAGGAAAACGCTTACGTGCAGGCTCAATGCCTTTAGGGTCATGAACAACAACTTGTGCTCCTGCTGCCTGTAACTGCGCTGCAATATCGAGAGCTGGGGAGTCGCGCACATCATCGCTATCGGGCTTAAATGTCGCACCGAGTACTGCAATTTTATATTGAGTGAGATCTTCTGAAAGGTCTGCACGTACAACATCGATCACGCGCTGACGTGCACGAAGGTTGATTGCATCGATCTCACGAAGGAATTCGAGCGCTTGATCTGCCCCAAGTTCTTGAGCGCGCGCCATGAATGCACGGATATCTTTAGGAAGACAGCCTCCACCGAATCCAATACCTGCCTGCAAGAAGCGGCTACCGATACGTGGGTCGTAACCAATTGCCTTTGCAAGAACAGTGACATCGCCACCTGCAGCTTCGCAGACTTCAGCCATAGCGTTAATAAATGAAATCTTTGTCGCAAGGAATGAGTTTGCGGCAACTTTGACGAGTTCAGCCGTTGGCAAATCTGCTCGAATCCAAGGAGTTCCAAGATCAATCACAGGCTTATAGACCTCTTTAAGAATCTCTTCAGCGCGATCGTTGGCAACGCCAACAACCAATCGATTTGGCGTCAGGGTATCTTCGACGGCAAAGCCTTCACGCAAAAATTCAGGGTTCCAGGCTAAATCTGCTTGCGGAGCAGAAGCTGCTAACTGTTCCCGCAACAGCTGAGCTGTTCCAACTGGGACTGTCGACTTTCCGACTACGAGAGCGCCATCTTTAAGAAAAGGTGCAATCGCTGCAACTGATGACTTCACATAGGTCAGGTCGGCTGCCAGGCCATCTTTACTCTGAGGAGTACCTACACAGATGAAGTGAACGTCTGCATCCTTCGCGGAAGAAAAGTCAGTGCTAAAGGAGAGGCGCCCAGTCTTCATCTCGGCAGCGAGCAAGGTATCTAGCCCTGGTTCGTAGAATGGAAGTTCGCCCTTGGAGAGAAGATCTACTTTGTTCTGATCTGTATCAATACCAACTACTTCAAATCCAAGTGAGGACATACATGCTGCGTGGGTGGCGCCGAGATAACCGCAGCCAATTACTGAGAGCTTCAGAGTCATGCGCGAGAGTCTATTGCAGCGCAAGGATTATCTGCGGCTGTCTTTGACTTGAATTTATCGATTATCACTGGCTTCGCTGAAGCGCTCGCCGTTGGCTTAACGGTCTCAAGCAAGGCTTCATCGTTACGGATCTTGGTCCAGAGGTTAGCCGCAAGGACATCATCCCAAATCACAACTGATCCTGCGGTGGGATGGCGCCCGTTGGGATTAGAAATTGGGACTGTAAGGGTTCGCACATTTCCAGAGGAGAGATTGCGTAGTTGCTTAGCTAGTGTGAGCAAATCATTCTTCGTTACCCCAGCATCCATCTTTACGCTAGAGATAGCTGCGTTGTAAAAATTAGTTAACTTGATTGGGTTGAGTAGCACACCGGAACTTGTAGCTTTGCGCAGTACGGCGCCAACAAACTGCTGCTGACGTTCCATGCGACCAATATCGCCTCGTCCATCAAAATCACGGGTACGGACATATTTCAATGCCTCAATTCCATTGAGGGTATGTGTACCCGCTGCCAACACCAAGTGGCTCTTTGGGTCATCAATTGCGACTTTAGAACAGACTTCAATTCCGCCAAGTGCATCAACAATTCCCGTAAAGCCAGCAAAACTTACTTCAATGTAATGATCAATCTGCAAATTTGTTTTCTCTTCAAGAGTCTGGATAAGAAGTGGTGCGCCACCGAATGCATAGGCGGCGTTGATCTTGCCTGGAAGCGGCGGAATATCGCGAGTTCCATCTTGGCTTCTATGAGCTGGAATAGTGACCAATGTGTCGCGCGGAATTGAGACGATATATGCAGCATCACGTGACTTGCTGATGTGAACAAGCAGCATGGTGTCTGATCGCCCACCTGCTGCAACCTTGGTGCTTCCAACACGTAGAGCTTTTATCTGCTCTTTAGTAAGCCCCTCGCGATTATCCGATCCCACAACTAGGTAGTTGAGCGCCTGTGAAGTTTTTTCGGGGCGGTCTTTGAGGTTGGCGAAGACATCGATACGAGAAATCTGTCCACTGACTTGCCCTAGTCCGAGCCAAGAAATGGATGCAATCGCGACAACACCCACAGAGAGTGATGTAATAATTCGAATTGCACGAGAAGATTTCACATCCGTAGGGTACTTGCACGATAGCGTGGAGGGGTTATGGCGACACCAACACATGAGTTAATTGGCTCACCGCTGCCTGCAATTAGCGTCATTCTCCCAGTTCTCAATGAAGAGTCTCATTTAGAGGGCGCAGTTCTCTCGGTTCTTTCTCAGGATTATCTTGGTCCACTTGAAATAATTTTGGCGTTAGGTCCATCGCGTGATCGCACCAATGAGATAGCAGCAAAGTTGGCATCACAAGATAATCGCGTGAAGTTACTTGATAGCCCAACAGGAAAGACTGCAGCCGGACTCAATCTTGCGCTCGCTGCTTCCAAGAGCCCTGTCGTAGTTCGCGTTGATGGCCATGCGCAGATTCCAAATAATTACATCTCTCTTATCGTCGAAATTCTCAATGAGACTGGCGCTGTCAACGTTGGTGGCGTAATGGCTGCAGTTGGTACTACTGCATTTGAACGAGCTGTCGCCGGCGCCATGAGAAGTCCCTTGGGTGTTGGCGCATCACGCTTTCATACTGGTGGCCAAGCCGGCGAAGTAGATACCGTTTATCTCGGTGCTTTTAGACGTGAGGCACTTGTTGCAATTGGCGGATTCGATGAGCAATTTACTCGCGCGCAAGATTGGGAGCTCAACTTTAGATTGCGCGAAAATGGAGGAGTCATTTACTTTGATCCTCGTTTACACGTTACCTATCGACCACGTTCAACAGTTCGCGCACTTGCTAAGCAATATTTTGAGTACGGTCGCTGGCGTCGAGTAGTTTCTCGTCGACATTCCGGAACAATCAATTATCGCTACCTTGCACCCCCTTTTGCCTTACTTGGCTTTAGCGCATCAATTGTTCTTGGAATCGTCTTTTCTTCAGTTTTCTTTATTCCAGCGCTTGTCTATTTACTTTTTGTCGTACTTGCATCACTAAAGATTTCTACCTCGATAAGTGAATATCTGCTGCTACTTCTCGTTATTCCGACTATGCACTTCGCATGGGGTGCGGGATTTATCTCATCACCAAAGACTCTCGTACCCGCTTCTCAATGAGGTGTGGAGTACTGCGGTAGCCTTTCGCACGTGGATAAGCCAGTAGTCGTCTATGAGCCGTTTCGTGCGGGTTTGCCACCCATGCGCAATTATCTGCGCACCTTGTGGGGACGTCGAACCTTTATCGCTGAATTCTCTCGCTCAGAGCTAAGAGAGAAGAATTACGGAACTGTCTTCGGTCAACTCTGGCTCGTCCTTAACCCGCTTTTACTTTCTGGCGTTTACTTTCTTCTCATTTATGTGATTGGTGGCAGCAGCGATGCCAATAGATTTGGACATCTGACCGCAACGCTCTTTCTCTTCTACCTCATCTCTAATAGCTTGACCGGTGGCGTCAAGGCAATTACATCTGGCCAAAGACTCATTCTCAATACCTCTTTCCCACGCGTGATGCTCCCAATTTCAGCATCTGTAATTGCACTCTTCAAATTTGTACCAACCTTGATTGTCTTTGCGGCAATCCATCTACTCATCGGCCTGCCATTTTCATGGCAGATGCTGTGGGCAATTCCAATCTTCATGATTGCGATGCTGATGGGGCTCGGCATGTCGATCTTGATCTCTTGCGTCAACGTCTACTTCCGCGATGTTTCCAGCATGCTTCCTTATCTGACACGAAGCCTTCTTTACTTATCTCCAATTCTTTATGAAGCAAGCAGCGTCTCAGATGAAATCAAATCGCTACAGATTGCCAATCCACTCTTCTATCTCCTTGATTCTTGGTCACGAGTTGTTGTGTACGCAGAAGCGCCAACAACCTTTGGCCTGCTTCATTCGCTCATTTGGGCGCTGGTTATCTTCACAGTTGGTGCTTACTTCTTCTTATCGAGGGAGCGTGATTTCGCTGTCCGACTATAACCATCCACATTCTCCACAAGGCTTGGCAGTCTCTGTCAAAAACTTGGGGCTCACTTACACAACTTCAATAGATAAGAAACCAACTCTTAAGGCGCGCCTTCGCACCTTGGGTAGAGGCAAGAAACATACAAGAGTTGTGAATGCACTAAGTGGCGTCAATATTGATGTGCACTACGGAGCGGTTCTTGGAGTAATTGGTTCCAATGGAGCTGGAAAATCATCGCTCATGCGCGTTATCTCAGGAATTGTTCCTCCGACTCAAGGGCGAGTTGAAGTCTACGGAAGCGTCAGCACGTTACTTGCACTGGGAGTTGGATTTAATCCAGCTATGACTGGCCGTGACAATGTTTACCTTGGCGGGCTCGCTGCAGGCATGTCGCGCGAAGATATCGATAATAATTTTGAGGCAATCGCAGATTTCTCTGAACTAGGTGATGCAATTGATGCGCCGATGCGTACTTACTCATCAGGAATGTATGCGCGCTTGGCATTCTCAGTAGCTGCAGTCGTTGAGCCGGATATTCTGATTATTGATGAGGCACTCAGCACAGGAGATGCCAAGTTTAAAGAGAAGAGCCTGAATCGAATTAAAGAGTTGCGCTCTTCAGATCGCGCACTGATTTTGGTCAGCCATGCGCTAGGCACCATTGAAGATGTCTGCAATGAAGTGATTTGGTTAAATAAGGGCACACTCATGGCGCGCGGAAATCCTTCTGAAGTGATTGCGGAGTACCGCACCTTTGTAAATGCCAGAAAGAGCGCATCCTCTGATGAGGACGTTTAAAGCTTTTTCACTAGCAACAATTCTTCTAATCTCATCTCTCTCTCCTGCTCGTGCAGAAGCTCCCGCTTCATTCTCATTTACAGGTTCTGGCTATGGCCATGGCGTAGGCATGAGTCAGATTGGCGCGAAGGTACGCGCACTTGCTGGAGAGAGTGCGACAGCAATCTTGAATTACTACTACAAAGATGTCGTCATTGCTCCAATCGTTGATACACATACTGTGCGCGTTAATCTGGCACACGCGGTTCGCGCTGCATCATTTGTTACCGCAACACCCGAAGCACTTATTGAAATCTTTGCTGGTGATATTGGTGATAGCCAAGATGTATTACCTATTGCAACCTTACAAAACCGTCAAAAAGCGACCTTCAGAGTCCAGGCAGGGCTTGCAACGTACGGCTCAATTTCTGGAACAGCTTTCACTATTCGGTGGAAAGGGCCAGGGGCTGTAATCACAGTGGGCCATCCGGGTGAGACTGCGCGATATCGATACGGACAGATTCAAATCAAAATTGTGAAAGGTGCAATGGAGGTTACCAATTCTCTGAGCATGCATGATGAGTACCTACTCGGAATTAGTGAAGTTCCATCGAGTTGGCCGATGGCAGCGCTGGAAGCGCAAGCAATTGCTTCACGCTCATATGCGCTTTCAAAGTTAGGCCCTGTAAGAACTTCATGTGATTGCCATGTGTATGACCACATCCGTGATCAGAATTTTGTTGGATACTCAAAGGAGATTGAGCCTCGATTTGGAAAGTTTTGGCGGGCTGCCGTAATTAATACCCACGTCGATTCATCAACAAGTTTGGCAATCCTGGCAGGCGGTAAACCAGTGCAGGCCTATTACTTCTCATCTTCAGGAGGCGCAACGCAGACAACGAGCGATGCTTGGGGCCAAGCTACTAGCTACACGCAATCTGTGCCAGATCCAGGAAGTCTTGATCTTAAACACAACCCGCGTTTTGTGAACTGGAAGGCGAGTGCAACTCAGACCATTGTTGCTACAGCATTTCTTCTTCCCAATGTGGTGGCGTTAGAAATTCTTACACGAAACACAGCAGGAGCTGTAACAAGCATTAAAGGCATCTCTAGCGATGGCTCTTACAAGATTTTGCGTGGGGATACCTTTAGAAGTCGCGCCAAGATTCCATCGCCATACTTCTCATTAGCTGCGGCTGCGTAATTAATTGGCGTGCAAAACTGAATTGAGCCCGCCCCATGTGCCGGTGCGTAGGACGACTTCTAGCCCACCGGTCAATGAGTTTCTGCGAAAGAGTAGGTTGTGAGCGCCCGATAACGTTCCAGCCTTAACAACTTCTCCATCCGGAAGAGTGACCTTTGCAGCAGCGGTGATGTAGGTACCGGCTTCAATCACGCAATTATCACCCAGTGAGATTCCAAGACCAGAGTTCGCACCAAGCAGACATTTTTCGCCGACAGAGATCACTTCTTTTCCGCCACCGCTGAGCGTGCCCATAATCGATGCGCCACCACCTACGTCAGATCCATCTCCAACGACAACGCCGGCAGAGATGCGGCCTTCCACCATAGAAGTTCCAAGGGTTCCAGCGTTGAAATTAACAAATCCTTCGTGCATGACCGTTGTTCCAGATGCCAGGTGTGCGCCCAGTCTGACGCGGTCCGCATCTGCGATACGCACTCCACTTGGCATCACGTAATCAACCATGCGTGGGAACTTATCGACAGCAAAGA
>CAZHPQ010000038.1:0-9473 GCA_964533845.1 uncultured Candidatus Planktophila sp. | reverse complement strand
CTTCGCTTAGGTTGGCCCGCTGAAGATTTCGCTGGCTATGTCGATGGGCAAGCACATGACATCGCCCTCAAAGAAGATGGCTGGAAGATTCGCCAATACCAAGAGCATGCCGCAGAAGGGTTCTGGCACGGTGGTTCAGGAGTAGTTGTTCTGCCTTGCGGTGCCGGAAAGACAATTGTGGGAGCTGCAGCGATGGCTCATGCCAAAGCAACCACTTTAATTTTGGTAACCAATACTGTTGCTGCGCGCCAGTGGCGTGACGAATTACTGAAGCGCACCACACTCAATGAAGATGAGATTGGCGAATATTCAGGATCAAAGAAAGAGATTCGCCCAGTAACGATTGCCACTTACCAGGTGATGACTAAGAAGAAGAACGGTGTGTACGCACACCTTGACCTATTTGATACCCATGACTGGGGCTTGATTATTTACGATGAAGTTCACCTACTGCCTGCACCTATCTTTCGCTTCACTGCAGATATTCAGTCACGTCGTCGTTTAGGACTGACCGCCACTCTGGTTCGTGAAGATGGCATGGAAGGTGAAGTTTTCTCACTGATTGGGCCTAAACGTTTTGATGTGCCCTGGAAAGAGATTGAAGCGCAGGGATATATCGCTCCTGCTGAATGTATTGAAGTTCGCGTAAATCTAACTGAAGCAGAACGTCTTTCTTATGCAACCGCTGAGCCCGAAGAACGTTATCGCTTCTGCGCCACTACTCGCACCAAGCGCAACGTTGTTGAAGAGCTTGTTGCTCATCATGCAGGTGAGCAAGTACTTGTCATCGGTCAATATATTGATCAATTAGATGACCTATCTGAAACTTTAGGCGTGCCGCTGATTAAGGGTGATACGCCACAGAAAGAACGAGAAAGACTCTTTGCTGCTTTCCGAAGTGGTGAAGTCACATGCCTAGTTGTATCTAAGGTTGCTAACTTCTCTGTCGACCTGCCCGAAGCCACCATCGCTATTCAGGTATCTGGTGCATTTGGTTCACGCCAAGAAGAGGCACAACGTTTGGGACGTATCTTGCGTCCTAAATCAGATGGACGAGGTGCAAAGTTTTACTCTGTTGTTTCTCGCGACACCATCGATCAAGACTTTGCACAGAATAGACAGCGCTTCCTGGCAGAGCAGGGTTACTCGTATCGAATTATTGATGCCGACGATGTTTTTCAAGGGAAGTTCTAAAGCGTTCTGGATCTACCTTAAAGAAGTCATGGTGTTCACCATTGATATGAATTACCGGAACTTCGTGGCCATATAACTTCTCTAACTCAGGGCTTCCATCTATATAAATCACTTCGATTGTGAAGTTGAGTTCTGCACGCATTCCTTCAAGAGTATTCACAGCGTTTTCGCAGAGATGGCAGCCTTGGCGAGAGTAAACGGTAACCATGACTGCATTCTCGCACCCTGATAGCGTTGCCCGCTATGAGGAGCCGATTACTGCGAAAAGGTGGGCTCTTCCTCGCTATCTCAGTTCTCTTTGCAACTCTCCTCCCTGCTCCATCACAAGCGCTATCCAATTTCAAAGTTGCACCTTCGACAGTCTGGGGACATACCTACGCAGGTAAGGCGGTTGGAACTCCAACAACTACTCCGCCTAAGGTTTTCAATCTAGAGGCGAAATCTAAGTTTGTAGTTAATTACAAGAACTTTCCAGATTGGGCTAAGAGAGATTTCCAGTCGGCAGTTGATATCTGGTCTGCAAATTTTGTATCTGCAGCTCCTGTCACGATTGATGCAACATGGGGACGGTCCCCATCGTGGGGCGTCTTAGGTAGTGCAAGGCCCGGAAATTACTACTCAGGCTTTGATGGCGCACCAGATCAGAGCCTCTGGTATCCCTCAGCACTTGCAAATGCTCTGGCTGGTAAAGATCTCGAACCAAATAGCCCCGATATGGTGATTCAGATTAACTCGCTAGCGAATTGGAATACTCGAAATGATGGAAAACCTAGCGCCACTGAATATGACTTACCATCTGTCTTCTTGCACGAGATGGCTCACGGTTTAGGTTTTCTCTCAACTGATTCCTACGATTCATTCTTCGGTTACGGAACCATCGAACAACCAACTCCTTATGCAGCTTATGCGCAGTTGCCTGATGGACGTCGCCTCTCAGATCTGCCATCTCCTTCGATAGAACTAGGTAAAGCTCTCACCTCCAAACTTGTCTGGTCAGGTCAGTTTGGAAATGCAGCAAATGGCGGCGAGAAGATCATTTTGTATACGCCAGCACGCTATGAAGATGGTTCTTCTGTAAGCCACATCGATGAAGAGACCTATAAGGATTTGGGCGCTAATTCGATTATGACCCCAAATCTTGATGCAGGTGAAGTCTTCCGTGAACCAGGTTCTCTGCTCTTGGCGATGATTGAAGACTTGCGTCGTAAGCCTCCTGTTGGTGTCGCGGTAGGTATTCCGCTTCCAGTAAGAAATGCGACCGCACTTATTGCAGATAGCTCGGCAGTTATTACCTTTGATCCTCCTGCCAACGCGCGCACCGCTCAGGTGACTAGTTATTCAGTGCGTAATCTGACTACGAATCAAGTCAAGAGTTCAACGGAGTCGCCACTTTCTTTTACCGGGTTAAAGAATGGCACTAGCTATAGCTTCAGCATTGTCGCTTCAAATACAAATGGAGTATCCGATGCAGTAATAACTGCGCCGATGGTTCCGCAGGCTGGCTGGAAGCGATTCATCATCGACCAAAACGCTGACGGAAAACATATTTCAAGTATCAACTTCAATGGCAAGCCACTGGTTGCTTACACCGATAGCAAGAGCGGAGTTCTCAGGCTTGCATCATGGGATGGCAAGATTTGGCGCAAAGCAACTGTAGATGGCGCAGGTGGTTCAGGCGAACGCACCAGATTTAAGATCACTAGCCCTGTCTCACTCTGCGTCAATGGTTCAGGCACCAAACAGTTATTACATATCTTCTACTCTGACAGTGACGATCGCGACCTGCGTTATGCCACCTACGATGGAAAGAAGTTCACCCACGAAATCGTGGATGGAAATGGCCCGCAGGTAAATGACTACAGAGATCCTGTAAGAGTTCGTACAGGTAGCGATGTAAGTATCTCCAACGCCTGTGTTGCAACTGCTGGCGGAGTTCAAGTCTTCTACCGTGACGAAAGCCAAGGAATTCTGCTCGGTGCAACAAAGGTGAAGGGCGCAACCAAGTGGAGTTATGAACTAGTCGACGGCGATCGCAAGACAGATGGTCGCACCATGGGCGATGTTGCTTTCCACCTTAAAGCGCTCTTTGATGGCAAGCGAACCTACGTTGTCTACGATTCAGTGCTCACCATCAATCAGAAGAAGCAGGCAACATCTGGAGAAGTGCGAGTTGCATCCCGTGCAACCCTTTCAGGTTCGCCTTGGAGTTATTACAACATTGATACATCTGGTGGCGCAGTGCCCATGACAGGCTTTGATGTGTCTATCGCAAAGACTCTGACAGGTATTCAAGCTACCTGGTTAACTTCGGTGCCATCTGCACCGACAACGCCCAACAAGATCCGTTGGAGCCCACTACAAACCACTGCGCTGCAGAACTCTGTGACTACTGAACTTTATGGAGCTCCAGGTAAGTATCTCAATACAGATGGAACCCTGATTGCTTTTAACTGCCAGCAGAGATTATGTGTGCTCGATAGCGTTCGCGCAGTTCCGACAATCAAATTGGTGACTTCAGAACAAAACCCAGACGGAATAGATTCCGCCTGGGTCACTGTTGATCGTGTTAAATATTTAATTGCTGGCGTTAAAGGCCAGCTATCTATGTTCCGCTTTCAGTAATTCAGATAATTACTTGGCGTTACGGCGCTGAATGCGAGTCTTCTTGAGAAGCTTCTTATGCTTCTTCTTCGCCATGCGCTTGCGTCGCTTCTTGATTACGGAACCCATAGGTCACACTCTTTCTTAATTCGTTTTTCTTATCTCTTGAGGTGGGAAAGGTTACCGCGTACCAAGCCTAAAAATCGAAACGGATTCTCCACTACCCCGAGCTAGCCCACAAAGCCCCAAATCCTTCGAGTAAACCAGAGAGATGGGGGCGCTGAGTTGGTTATCTGCATATGCCCCTGTCATCACACCTTTGCTTGTAAAGGTGGTCAGCAAGAGCGTCGGAGTAGTTGGCCTCCACCCGGTTACTCCTTTTATTGCAGAGTTGGAAGAGAGCGCACCATAAGTGGTTCCAGCGGCTGTCAGTACTGTGGAAACTCCGGTAGATGGCATTCGCAGAGTCCATGTGGGCGCAAAGGAAGAGTTGAACTTTGTAAATGCACTTTCAATAACTTTTCCAGACTTTACATAACCTGTTAAAGCTAAAGTTGAATCTGCTGCGAGCCAAGAGCGCTGCGCTTTGATGGCAGAACTGCGCACAACGCTAGTAATTGCTCCCGTTTTGCTGACTTTCACCAAGATTCCATCGCGGGCGCCAGCAAGCTTCTTGCCACCTAAGGTCTCTGAACTTTCACCAAAGAGATTCACTGAGCCATCGGGGCTGCGAACTACTGCATTCAGTGCAGTTTTATTGCTTCCGATAAAGACAGGCTTGGCGAATACTCCAGTCGGTGTAGCTGAAATAAGGAAGGGGCGATCTGCCAGAACTCCAACGAGTGAGATACCGGAGGCATTTACAGAGAGCGCTGAAACAAGCGCTGGGCTGTTTTGCACAGAAAGATAAGTTGCTACCAGTTCACCTAATGGAGATAACTTCCAGATGGTTATCTGATTCATATCGCCACGCACTTTAGGTAGCTCTTCTGCCACAACGCCATCAGGATTCTCTGCAGCAATTACAGCTGTCGCACTTTCAGCTACCACTACCGCAGCCGAAGATCCGGCTAACCAGATATTTCCGGCAGCATCAACGGCCGCAGCCGTTGCTATCTCATCGACTCCTGAATCAATGGTGCGAACCCACTGCTGCGCACCAGTTACATCAAGTCCAGTTAAGGCAATATTTGAATTTGTTGATCCCGTATTTGCATATGTGACAAGTGTCTTTCCGGTTGCCACTAACCCTTCAGCGTTAACTGCTGATGCGACGATATCTAACTTCTTAACCACAACAGCTTTAGGTACAGCGTTTGCAGTTGGCGAAAGAAGTGACGCAGCAAAAATAAGGAGAAGTAATTTTTTCATTACTGGGCAAGTTCTCCAGCGCGCCTTGCAGATGCCGCCATCGCCTTTGCCACAATCTCAGAAATTCCAGCTTCATCAAAGACCGCCAGCGCTTCTGCTGTCGCACCTTTCAAGCTGGTCACCTTTTCACGCAAGCGTGCTGGTGAATCTTCTGAACCATCGAGCAGCGCGGCGGCACCAACAATGGTTTGAATAGTAAGTGTGGTGGCATCTTCACGGCTAAGACCCATTTCAACTGCGCCATCTACCATGGCTTCAACAAAGCGGAAGAAGTAAGCCGGCCCTGATCCGCTGGTTCCAGTAAGTGCATTCTGCAATTCTTCAGGTATCTCAATCGCTTTTCCTGTCGCTGCCAGCAACTTTTCTATGAAAGTTTTCTGAGAATCAGAGACACCCGCACTCAGTGAGTAGCCAGCCATTCCTTTACCTATCAAGGTCGGCGTATTTGGCATCACGCGAGCGATTGCTTTATGGCCAGATAGCCCTGCTGCGATTGCAGAGATTGTCTTTCCGGCAAGTAGCGAGATTACGAGTGAGTCAGACTTTATATGTGGAGCTACTTGCGGCAGAAGCTCTGCCAAACCTTGTGGCTTAATACCTAGAATCACAACATCGCTCGTTGCCAGTGATTGTTCAAGTGGCTCGATAGCGATTGAGTAACGCTTAACAAGTTCATCGCCACGTTCAGGACGCCTTACAACAACGCTAATTGATGATGGAGCGATACCTGATCGGATGAGAGCTGCGATAAATGCTTCTCCCATGGTTCCGGCACCAATGATGCCAACTTTGATATCGCTTACCTGATTAGCCATAGCGAAAGAGTACGCGTAGGCTCTGCGACTATGTCAGAGATAAAGCCAGGTTTCGCGCGTGACTGGGTCGAATTCACAGATCCCAATGATGACGAAGAAATCTTTAAGTGTGATTTGACCTGGCTCACCTCTTTCTGGACCTGTATCTACGGCGATGGTTGCAAAGGCGTCTTTAAAGATCGCCCAAACGATGGATGCTGCACCGAAGGTGCGATGTACTCAGATGAGGACGATGAAGAGCGCGTACGCAAGGCTGCAGAATTTCTCACCCCTGAGATGTGGCAATTTTATGAAGAGGCTCGCCCCAAGAAACCTGGCGGGCAACTTCGCATTACAGATTTAGATGAAGATAAAGATCGTAAGACTCGCACCGTTAACGATGCTTGCATCTTTCTTAACCGCAAAGGTTATGAAGCTCCTGGCTTCACAGGTTCATTTGGTTGCGTTCTTCACCACTTGGCACAGAAGCGCGGCATGCACTTTGTAGATACAAAGCCAGATGTCTGCTGGCAACTTCCACTTCGCAGAAGTTTTGAAACTCGCGAAGTTGGCGAGCGCGAATATTCAGTAACAGTTATCGGCGAATACGAACGCCTTGGTTGGGGCGATGGCGGAGATGATTTTGATTGGTACTGCACTAGCAATACCGATGCTCACGTCGGTAGCGAACCTGTTTATATCTCTAACAAGGCAGAGCTACAGAAGTTGATGGGCGAGGCTGCCTACGCTGTCTTGGCCGAGCACTGCGACCGCCGCGTTCAAGGTATTCGCGATGCGCAGGCGCGTTCACTTCCACTCTTTGTTATCCAACACCCAGCCACTCTCGCAGCCGGCAAATAGTCAGTTCCCTCCCCTAACCTACGTCTATGGCCAAGGTTGAAAAGGATCCCTTCCGTTGCTCTGAATGCGGATGGACATCTCAGAAATGGGTTGGACGTTGTGGCGAATGTCAGGCCTGGGGATCTGTTGAAGAGTTAGCAGCTCCCAAAAAACTTTCTCTCGTCGCCGGAACAGTTACATCTAAGGCAACTCCTATCGGTGATGTCGATCTTTCAGCCGCGCGCGCACGTGCAACCGGAGTCTCTGAACTCGATCGCGTACTTGGTGGCGGTTTAGTTCCTGGCGCTGCCATCTTGCTGGCAGGCGAACCTGGAGTTGGTAAATCAACGCTTCTCTTATCTGTTGCGGCCCAAACTGCAGCTAAAGGAATCCCTGCGCTCTACATTTCAGGTGAAGAGTCAGCATCCCAAGTTCGACTTCGCGCCGAACGTATCAAGGCCGTTGATCCACAACTCTTTCTCGCCTCTGAAACTGATTTAGGTGCAGTGATTGCACATATCGATGCAGTAAAGCCTGAACTCCTCATCATCGACTCAGTGCAGACAATTGGCTCTTCGACAGCAGATGGTTCGCCAGGGGGCGTTACCCAGGTCCGCGAAGTAGCTGGCGCACTGATTCGCATCTGTAAAGATCGCGATATCACCTTACTTCTCGTCGGTCACGTCACTAAAGATGGCTCTATTGCAGGTCCTCGCTTACTCGAACATATCGTTGATGTGGTTCTGCAATTTGAAGGCGAACGCCATTCACGTTTACGTCTTATCCGCGCAATTAAGAATCGCTTTGGCGCTAGCGATGAAGTCGGTTGCTTTGATTTAAGTGATACCGGTATCGAAAGTGTTCTCGATCCCACCGGGTTATTTACATCGCGCCATGCTGAACCGGTTCCTGGTACATGCGTCACTGTCACTCTTGAAGGTCGTCGCCCGCTTCTTGCTGAAATCCAAGCGCTAGTAAGCGCCGGACGTGAAAATGACTTTGGAAATGCGCGTCGCGTCACTAGTGGACTTGATTCTGCCCGCACCTCAATGACGCTCGCCGTTCTAGAACTGCGCGCACACGTGCGCGTTGGCGGTCGCGATGTTTATGCCGCAACTGTCGGAGGCATGAAGATGTCCGAACCTGCTGCAGATTTAGCGTTGGCGCTGGCTGTGGCATCTGCTGCAAAAGGTTTGGCGCTACCTGCAGATTTAGTTGCCATCGGTGAAGTTGGTCTAGCCGGAGAAATTCGTAAAGTCAGCGGTGTATCTAGGCGTTTAGCTGAGGCCTATCGACTTGGATTTAAGCGCGCACTTGTTCCAACTGGATCAGATGTGGCTATCGCAGGCATGGAGATCGTTGAAGTCTCGCGCCTTGATCAAGCGCTGCAACGCGTCAAAATCACTGGTGACTAATGTTTGAAAAAGAGATTACCTCCTGGTTTAAAAAGAATAAGCGTGATCTACCTTGGCGCAAAACTGATGCCTGGGGAGTTCTAGTCTCAGAATTTATGTTGCAGCAAACTCCAGTTAATCGCGTTCTACCTGTCTATGAATCCTGGATGAAACGTTGGCCCACAGCTGCTTATCTTGCAAAGGCAACTCCTGCTGAAGTCATCACTGCATGGGGTCGTCTTGGTTATCCGAGACGTGCTTTACGGCTCCATGAATGCGCCAAAGAGATTACTCATAACTTCAAGGGAAAGATTCCGGAAAGTGAGGCCGAACTTCGCGCACTTCCTGGCATCGGCGAATACACAGCTGCTGCAATTACAGCCTTTGCCTTTGAGAAACGTTCACTCGTTCTCGATATCAATATTCGCAGACTCTTCGCGCGGCTCTTCGATGGAGTTGAAACTCCCACACAAAGTGCAACAAATATTGAGAAATCTCGCTATGAAGAGTTGATTCCCAAGAAAGATCCGCATTTGTGGGCCGCCGCCACTATGGAACTTGGCGCAGTTATCTGCACATCGCAATCGCCCAAATGTGGAATCTGCCCAGTTGCACACGTCTGCACATGGCGGAGTTTGGATTATCCAAAGTCTGATGTTGTGAAGCGGCGACAAAGCTGGCACGGCACAGATCGCCAATGTCGTGGCACCATTGTTCAGGCGCTTCGAGAAAATGAAGTCCTCACCAAGAGCCAAATAACTCAGCTTTGGGATGTGCCATCGCAACTTGAGAAAGCGCTGCTGACCTTGCTTGATGATGGTCTCATCGAATCTCGTGGCAAGAATAAGTTCTCACTTCCACGCTAGCGAGATAGAGTTAACGTTGTGAGCCACATATCTGCGTTGCAATCACTGCTTGGCGTAGATGCGCATCTGATTACAGATCCTGATATCACCACCTCTTATTCACGCGACCAGGCTCCCTTTGCTCAATCAGCTCCACCACTTGCTGTCTTACTTGCCCGAAGTGCAGACCAGATTTCCAAAACGTTGCGCTATGCCAACGAACATAAAATTCCTGTTGTTTCGCGAGGCGCTGGTAGCGGCCTTGCCGGAGGTGCTAACTCAAGTGCTGACTCAATAGTTATTTCACTTGAGAAGATGAACCAGATAATCTCTATCGATACTGAAAATCAGATTGCTCGTGTGCAGGCAGGTGTTATCAATCTTGATTTAGATACCAAGGTAAAAGAGTTGGGTCTTGCCTACCTGCCAGATCC
>CAZHPQ010000037.1:0-9789 GCA_964533845.1 uncultured Candidatus Planktophila sp. | reverse complement strand
CTGAAACGTCATTTCCCTTAGTTTCAATGATTGGTAGACCAGTCATTGAACCGCCACCTAAATCATCTGAGAGCTTTGCACAACGCTCGAGCAGACGTGAGTGTAAGTAGAAAACGTCTCCTGGATACGCTTCGCGGCCTGGTGGACGACGGAGAAGTAGTGAGACTGAACGGTATGCCTCAGCCTGCTTTGAAAGATCATCAAAGACGATAAGAACGTGCTCGCCCTTGTACATCCAGTGCGACCAATTGCAGAACCGGTGTAAGGAGCGAGGTACTTAAAGCCTGCTGGATCTGATGCAGGAGATGCAACGATTGTTGTGTACTCCATCGCGCCGGCTTCTTCGAGTGCGCCCTTAACGGATGCAATTGTTGAACCCTTCTGACCAATAGCGACGTAGATGCACTTAACCTGCTTCTTCTTATCGCCTGTGAGCCAGTTTTCGCGCTGGTTAATAATTGTGTCGATTGCAACCGCAGTCTTACCTGTCTGGCGGTCACCAATGATCAGCTGGCGCTGTCCGCGACCAATAGCTGTCATTGCATCGATTGCCTTAATACCTGTAGCCAGTGGCTCCTTAACAGGTTGGCGCTGAACTACTGACGGGGCCTGAAGTTCTAGGGCACGACGTGCATCTGGCTTGATATCGCCCTTGCCATCAATTGGTCGACCTAGTGGGTCAACAACGCGACCAAGGAATCCATCTCCGACTGGAACAGAGAGAACTTCGCCTGTACGACGTACAGATGTTCCTTCTTCAATTCCTGCGTAGTCACCCAAGATAACAACACCGATTTCGCGCACGTCGAGGTTAAGCGCGAGTCCTAACGTTCCGTTCTCGAACTGAAGTAGTTCGTTGGCCATTGTTGAAGGAAGTCCTTCAACGCGAGCGATTCCATCGCCCGCCTGGCTAACAGTTCCGACCTCGTCACGAGCCGCGGTGCCTGGATCGTATGACTTAACGAAGTTCGCTAAGGCATCCCGAATTTCATTCGGTTGGATCTTGAGCTCTGCCATGAGTTTCCCCTTTATTTATTTCCAACAAGTGCACGTCCGGCACCTGCAAGTCGATTTGAAATGCTTCCGTCTACGAGTTCATCTGCAAACTTCACGGAAACTCCACCAATGATTGATGGGTCTACCTGAATATTGACGCGAATTGGTTGCCCAACCTGCTTTTCAATAGCTTGGGCAAGACGCACTTTCTGTGCGTCAGTGATTGCTGCTGCAACGCGGACATCTGCGATGAGGCGGTTGCGGCGATTTGCTAGCGCGGAGAGGTAATCAGCGAATCCAGCTTCGATGCTGCGCCCACGCAAACTTGTGACTAAGGCTGCTGCCAAGCGAACTGTTGATGCCGATGCCTTCTTACCTAAGACATCAGAGACAAGAGTTGATTTGGCTGCAGTAGATCCTGGACCAACTAACGCCTTGCGAAGCTCAAAGTTTTCTGCAATTACGCGGGAGATTTCAAAGATTTCATCTTCAACGCGATCAAGCTCACCATTGATATTTGCAGCAGTTCCTTCTGCTTCGATAGCTAGTTGCTCAAGAACATAAACGATGTCTCCACCCGAAGACCAACGTAGCGTCGCCACATCGGTAAGAAGTGTGACTGCATCGCTTCCTACAGTCTTTCCGAAGAGATCCTTAACCAAAGTTCCCTTTGATGCCGCATCTCGAGACATATCTGCAAAGGCGCGACGAAGTGGAACATTGGATGCAAGCACCTCTGCCGCCAAGAAGAGCTCAGATGAGAGTTTCGCTGCGCTGTCAGCTGTTGCGCCCTTTACGGCAGCATCAAGCTTTGCGCGGGCAGCCACAAGTGACTGACGGCTACTTCCTCCGAGGTGGATTCTCATCTTCTTCTTTCTTTACTTACTCTGCTGTGACTTTTCGAGATCTTCGATGAAGCGATCGACAATGCGAGACTGTCGTGCCTGGTCATCAAGAGCTTCTCCAACAATCTTTGATGCAAGCTCAACTGCAAGAGCTCCAACTTCATTACGAAGTGAAGTTATTGCCTGTTGACGCTCAGCTTCGATGGAAGCGTGAGCTGCAGCGGTGATGCGTGCTGCTTCATCTTGCGCCTTAGTGCGGAGTTCTTCAAGAATTGCAGCGCCTTGTGCACGTGCATCTTCACGAAGTTTGGCTGCTTCACCCTGTGCAGATGAGAGTTGTTCGTTGTACTGAACGAGTGCTCTCTGCGCCTCGAGCTGTGCCTTTTCAGCGCGCTCGATTCCGCCCTGGATTGCTTCAGTACGTGCTGCATATGCTTTCTCAAACATAGGCACGACTTTGCTCTTCAAGACTAGGAAGAGGAGGGTGAAAGCGATGAATCCGACAATGACCTCAGCTGTGTGAGGGATGAGCGGATTTAAGGCTTCTCCTGCCAAAAGATTTAATGGTTGCATTTTTTCTCCTTAGAGAGTTACCAATATTTGTGTGTAGTGATAACCGATTAGAGAACGAATGCGAGTACGAGGCCGAAGAGTGCGAGCGCTTCTGCCATCGCGAATCCAAGGAATGCAATTGGCTGAAGGACGCTGCGTGACTCAGGCTGGCGAGCTACTCCGCTGATGTAAGCGGCGAAGATCATGCCTGTTGCGATTGCAGGTCCGATTGCAGCAATGCCGTAACCGATGACGTTAAGTGAGCCTGTCATGTTTATACCTTTCTTGCTTGAAGAGGCGTAGTTACCTCTCCAAAGTTAGTTGTTAGTGCTCGTCGGCGAGTGATCCGGCGATATAGAGGGCGGTCAGGAGGGTAAAGATGTATGCCTGTAGGCACTGGACCATAAACTCGAAGAAGGTAAGTGCGATTCCCATAATGAATGCAAATGGGCTCACAAGCTTGAGTCCAATTACACCCTGCAAGAGATGTTCTCCTCCAAGAATAAAGACCAAAAGTAGAAGGTGTCCTGCAAACATATTTGCAAAGAGACGGAGCCCGAGTGTGAATGGGCGGACGATAAAGAATGTGGCAATTTCAATAGGTGTGAGAAGAACGTAGATCGGCTTAGGTACGCCTGGCATAAATGCGATGCCCTTGAGGTAGTGGCCTAGCCCCTGCTTCTTCACGCCAACGTAGTGATAAACCAAGTAGGTAATGATTGCGAGCGCATATGCAAAACCAACTCGAGAGAAAGTTGGGAACTGCAACATTGGCACAATTCCGAACCAGTTATTTACTAGTACAAAGGTAAAGAGAGTAAATAGATATGGAACAAAGCGCATAAATTCAGGGCCAAGAACATCTTTAGCGAGCCCATCGCGGATAAAGCCGTAGACGCTTTCACCGGCAAACTGCATCTTGGATGGAACCGTCGCAGCTTTACGTGAAGAGAGAATAAAGAAGACTGAAATAAGGATGACAGATAAGAATGCGAGTAGAACTGGCTTGGTTAACCAAGCGATGCTGTCGAAAATTGGAGGGAGGACGAAGTCTCTGGCGCTTGGTGGAGTAAATCCTTCACCTTCTGCAGCAAGACTAACAATCGTGCGCACGCACACTCCTTGGTTACTGATTAATTAGCAGATTTGGTGCTCTGGGGATGAAGCAGGGCAACCTTATGGGGAAAACCTGCTCTCTGTGAAATCGAGTTGGCCACCCCAGGGGTGGGGCTCATCACTTCCCCTACGAGGGGGAAAGTAGCCCAGATAGCTCACTTTCAGGCTGGCGGATGGTGAAGATCCAGCGCTCAAATGGGCCGCTGGCAAAGGTCAGAATGCAGCCCCGGCCACGCCCCTTCATCGCCACAAAATCCTTATAGCCCTTGCCGCGCAAGGTCCCCAGAAGAACGACATAAGGAAGAGCTGTCCCTGGCGAGCGGATGCCACGCAGTGAATCTGATCCCCATAGCTTCTCTACTGATTCAACGCTGGTGAGTGAAGAGCGCGCAGCGCGAGGAGATGTATGGAGCGCCCCCATCTTCTCCCAGAAAGAGAGTTGGAGAACTAACTCGTTGCCATCAATTACAACCTTAGCCATGGACAGATTCTAACTGGCAAAGAGAAGAGCCCGCCTGCGAATTAACGCGGACGGGCTCTTCTCTATAACTTAAGTTATCGAGGGATCTCGACTTCATCAAGACGAACAGCTTCACCTGAACCCTGTTGATCAAATGGAGTGAAGTCATATTCATCGTAGGCTGCATAGACCGCTGCCTTCGCTTCTTCCGTTGGCTCAACTCGGATATTGCGGTAACGGGCAAGGCCTGTACCTGCAGGAATCAACTTACCGATGATGACGTTCTCCTTAAGACCGAGAAGTGGATCTGACTTCTCAGAGAGCGCAGCGTCTGTAAGTACGCGAGTTGTTTCTTGGAATGAAGCCGCTGACAACCAGCTTTCAGTTGCAAGAGATGCCTTGGTGATTCCCATAAGTTCTGGGCGACCAGATGCAGCCTTGCCACCGGTTGTCACAACGCGACGGTTTTCAGCTTCAAAGCGACCGCGTTCTACGAGTTCACCTGGAAGCATTTCAGTATCGCCAGCTTCAAGAACTGTGATGCGCTTGAGCATCTGGCGAACGATTACTTCGATGTGCTTATCGTGAATGCCTACGCCCTGTGAGCGGTAAACAGATTGGATTTCATTAACCAAGTGAACCTGAGTTGCACGTGGTCCGAGGATACGAAGTACCTGCTTTGGATCGATTGCGCCGACGACCATCTTCTGGCCTACTTCAACGCGAGTTCCTTCTTCTACAAGTAGCTTCTGACGGCGTGTGATTGGGTATGCAACTTCTTCGCCACCATCATCTGGTGTCACGATGATCTTCTTACCCTTGGCATCTTCGCGGAATGACACAACGCCTGCAGCTTCTGCGATTGGAGCAACACCCTTAGGTGTACGCGCTTCGAAGAGCTCGACGATACGTGGAAGACCGTGAGTGATGTCATCACCTGCAACGCCACCAGTGTGGAAGGTACGCATTGTGAGCTGTGTACCTGGTTCACCGATTGACTGTGCAGCAATAATTCCGACTGCTTCACCAACTGCAACGAGTTGACCTGCAGCAAGTGAGCGACCGTAGCAAGCTGCGCACTGTCCGACCTTGCTATCGCAAGTAAGAACTGAGCGAATCTTTACTTCATCAACGCCACCAGCAATAAGGGCATCGATGACACGGTCACCAAGATCTGAGCCAGCCTTAGCAAGAACTTCACCATTGACTTCAATATCTTCAGCCAAGGTACGGCCGTAGACAGATGTTTCAACGTGATCGTGCTTTACAAGGTTGCCAGCTTGCTGACGGATAGCGATTGGAAGTGCGAGACCACGATCGGTTCCGCAATCTTCTTCGCGAATGATTACATCCTGTGCAACGTCGCAGAGACGACGTGTGAGGTAACCAGAGTCAGCGGTACGAAGCGCTGTATCTGCAAGACCCTTACGTGCACCGTGTGTAGAGATGAAGTACTCGAGTACTGACAAGCCTTCACGGAAGTTGGACTTAATTGGGCGAGGAATAATTTCACCCTTTGGATTAGCCACGAGTCCGCGCATACCTGCAATCTGACGAATCTGCATCATATTTCCGCGAGCACCTGAATAAACCATCATCCAAACTGGGTTGACGCGTGGGAAGTTATCTTCCATCGCCTTACCAACTTCAGCGGTTGCCTTGGTCCAGATTTCAATGAGCTCTTGGCGACGCTCGTCATCTGTGATGAGACCCTTTTCGTACTGTGATTGAACCTTGTCAGCCTGTGTTTCGTAGCCGTCGAGGATTTCACGCTTACGTGGTGGGGTTACAACATCTTCGATACCGATTGTGGCTCCCGCACGAGTTGCCCAGTGGAAACCAAGTGACTTCAACGCATCAAGCGTTGCAGCAACTGTGACCTTTGGATAGAACTCAGCGAGCTTGTCGACGATTGCACCGAGAGCCTTCTTGGTGACATCGTGATCAATGAATGGGAAATCAGCAGGTAGCGCTTCATTGAAGAGTGCGCGACCGATTGTTGTCTCGAGAGTTTCTCCCTTGACGCGAATCTTGACCTTTGCCTGGAGTGAAACAGAGTGCTGATCATGAGCCATGATCGCTTCTGCAACAGATCCAAATGCACGGCCTTCGCCGAGTTCGCCTTCGCGTTCCATGGTCAAGTAGTACAGACCAAGAACCATGTCCTGTGTAGGAGATGTGATTGGGCGACCGTTAGCAGGTGACAAGATGTTATTTGAAGACAACATCAAGATACGAGCTTCAGCTTGTGCTTCAGCAGAGAGTGGAAGGTGAACAGCCATCTGGTCACCGTCGAAGTCAGCGTTAAATGCTGTACATACGAGTGGGTGAATCTGAATTGCCTTACCTTCAACCAACTGTGGTTCGAATGCTTGGATACCCAAACGGTGAAGTGTAGGAGCGCGGTTCAGTAGTACTGGATGCTCGGCGATAACTTCTTCGAGGACATCCCACACAACTGGACGAGCACGTTCAACCATGCGCTTTGCAGATTTAATGTTCTGCGCGTGGTTGAGGTCTACAAGACGCTTCATTACGAATGGCTTGAAGAGTTCGAGCGCCATCTGCTTTGGCAGACCGCACTGGTGCAACTTCAACTGTGGACCAACAACGATTACTGAACGACCTGAGTAGTCAACGCGCTTTCCGAGCAAGTTCTGACGGAAACGTCCCTGCTTACCCTTGAGCATGTCTGAAAGTGACTTCAGTGCACGGTTTCCTGGGCCAGTTACTGGGCGACCACGACGACCGTTGTCGAACAACGCATCTACAGCTTCCTGCAACATACGCTTTTCGTTGTTAACGATAATTTCTGGAGCACCGAGATCAGCAAGACGCTTCAAACGATTGTTACGGTTGATAACGCGGCGATAGAGATCGTTGAGATCTGATGTCGCAAAGCGTCCACCATCGAGCTGAACCATTGGGCGCAGATCTGGTGGGATAACCGGTACGCAATCGAGAACCATTGATGCTGGGTGGTTGCTCGTTGTCATGAATGCATTGACGACCTTGAGGCGCTTGATAGCACGAGTCTTCTTTGCACCCTTTCCATTTTCTGAAAGGTCAGTGAGCATTGCGTGCTCTGTCTCGAGATCAAATGTCTCGAGGCGCTTCTTGATTGCAGCAGCACCCATATCTCCCTTGAAGTACATGCCGTAACGGTCACGCATTTCGCGGTAAAGGTTCTCGTCACCTTCGAGGTCCTGGACCTTCAGGTTCTTAAAGCGTGCCCACACATCTTCTAGACGTGTGAGTTCGCGCTCTGCACGTTCGCGAATTGCCTTGAGCTCACGCTCTGCAGATTCGCGGACCTTGCGTTTTACATCTGACTTTGCATCATCGGCTTCGAGTTCAGCAATATCTGCCTCGAGCTTCTTGGTGCGTGAATCGAGATCAACATCGCGCTTTGTTTCGATCTTCTTACGATCGTTAGCGAGCTTCTTCTCGAGCTGTGGCATATCTTCTTCGCGAGCTTCAGCATCAACTTCAGTGATCATGTAAGCCGCGAAATAGATAACCTTTTCAAGATCCTTAGGTGCGAGGTCAAGTAGGTAGCCAAGGCGCGATGGAACACCCTTGAAGTACCAGATGTGAGTCACAGGAGCTGCAAGCTCGATGTGGCCCATGCGTTCGCGACGAACCTTTGCGCGTGTTACTTCAACACCGCAACGCTCGCAGATGATTCCCTTGAATCGAACGCGCTTGTACTTACCGCAATAACATTCCCAGTCACGAGTTGGTCCGAAGATCTTCTCGTCGAAGAGTCCGTCCTTCTCTGGCTTGAGTGTGCGGTAGTTGATTGTCTCTGGCTTCTTTACCTCGCCGAAAGACCAATCACGAATATTTTGAGCCGATGCAAGACCGATTCGTAGTTCATCAAAGAAGTTGACGTCTAACATAATTGATTCGCTCCTTAAACTTCTTCTACAGAACTTGGCTCAACTCGTGACAAGTTGATTCCGAGTTCTTCGGCTGCACGGAAAATTTCTTCATCGTTGTCGCGCATTTCAATTGCGACACCTTCAGAAGAGAGAACTTCGACATTGAGACAGAGAGATTGCATTTCCTTAATAAGTACCTTGAATGATTCAGGGATACCTGGTTCAGGGATGTTCTCGCCCTTAACAATGGCTTCGTAGACCTTGACGCGTCCAAGAACGTCGTCAGATTTAATGGTGAGCAACTCTTGGAGTGTGTAAGCAGCACCGTAAGCTTCAAGTGCCCACACTTCCATTTCACCAAATCGCTGACCACCGAATTGAGCCTTACCACCGAGTGGCTGCTGCGTGATCATTGAGTATGGACCAGTTGAACGTGCGTGAATCTTGTCGTCTACCAAGTGGTGGAGCTTCAAGATGTACATGTATCCAACAGAAATTGGAGTTGGGTATGGCTCTCCAGAGCGACCGTCGAATAGACGAGCCTTTCCGGACTTACCAATTAACTGGTTGCCATCGCGGTTAGGAAGAGTTGCAGATAGAAGACCTGAGATTTCATCTTCAAGTGCACCATCGAAGACCGGTGTTGCAAGGTTGGTTCCTGGTGCGCCCTTTTCTGCGCCGATTTCCTTGAGGTGGTTTGTCCACGCATCAGAAATTCCAGATACATCCCAACCTGTCTTTGCAACCCATCCGAGGTGCATTTCAAGAACCTGTCCGACGTTCATACGTCCTGGAACACCAAGTGGGTTCAAGACAACATCGACTGGAGTTCCATCTTCAAGGAATGGCATATCTTCAACTGGAAGAATCTTTGAGATAACACCCTTGTTACCGTGGCGACCAGCGAGCTTGTCACCATCTTGAATCTTGCGCTTCTGTGCAACATAGACGCGAACCAATTGGTTAACGCCTGCTGGAAGCTCGAAGCCTTCTTCAGATTCAAAGATCTTTACGCCGATAACTTTTCCTGATTCACCGTGTGGCACCTTGAGTGATGTATCGCGAACTTCACGAGCCTTTTCACCGAAGATTGCACGGAGCAAGCGCTCTTCTGGTGTGAGTTCAGTTTCTCCCTTAGGAGTTACCTTTCCAACCAAGATATCGCCTGGCACAACATCGGCACCGACGCGGATGATTCCGCGCTCGTCGAGGTCTGCAAGAACTTCTTCAGAAACGTTAGGGATATCGCGAGTGATCTCTTCGGCACCTAGCTTGGTGTCGCGAGCATCAACTTCGTACTCTTCAATGTGAATTGATGTGAGTACATCGTCTTGAACAAGACGCTGCGAAAGGATGATCGCATCTTCGTAGTTGTGGCCTTCCCATGACATAAATGCCACGAGGAGGTTCTTACCAAGAGCCATTTCACCGTTCTGGGTACATGGACCATCTGCGATTACTGAGCCAACTTCAAGCTTCTGACCCTCGGTGACAACAACCTTCTGGTTGTAAGACGTTCCTTGGTTTGAGCGAGTGAACTTAGCGAGTGAATAGGTCTGGTAAGTGCTGTCATCTGCCATGACCTTAACTTCGTCAGCAGATACTTCAGTAACTACGCCAGCCTTAGTCGCAGTAAGAACATCGCCAGCATCTACTGCTGCGCGGAATTCCATACCTGTTCCGATAAATGGCGCTTCAGCGCGCATCAAAGGAACTGACTGACGCATCATGTTAGAACCCATGAGTGCGCGGTTTGCATCATCGTGCTCGAGGAATGGAATCATCGCTGTTGCGACAGAAACCATCTGACGTGGTGAAACGTCCATGTAATCCACTTCATCAGCGATGATGTATTCAACTTCGCCACCACGACGACGTACGAGTACGCGCGCTTCTGCGAAGTGATTGTCATCTGTAAGTGGAGCATTTGCCTGAG
>CAZHPQ010000036.1:7963-10615 GCA_964533845.1 uncultured Candidatus Planktophila sp. | reverse complement strand
CCCACAGTGGGATTGACCTGCGCAAGCGCTACTCGCAACTTCATAGTTCAAGAGTATCGGGAGTAGCATTGGTGTCGACCCGGGGACCGCATGGCTTCGAGGCAGGAGAAATATGAGTACTTCAACCACCCTTTATGGCGGGGCTGCGCACCGTCGCGTCACCATCCTCGATCTGCGCGCTGCTAAAGAGCGCGGTGAAAAATGGGTGATGCTCACCAGCTACGAACAGATGACTGCGGCGATCTTCGATGAGGCCGGCATCCCCGTGCTCCTAGTCGGCGATAGCGCCGGTAATAACTTCTTGGGTGAAGAGAACACCATCCCTGTCACCGTCGATGAATTGATTCCACTCACTCGCGCAGTTGTGCGCGGTTCAAAGCGCGCACTTGTGGTGGCTGACCTTCCCTTTGGTTCTTATGAGTCATCCCCCGAACAAGCACTTGCTACATCTACGCGCTTCTTTAAAGAGGCCGGTGCGATGGCGGTAAAGCTAGAAGGTGCACATTTGGGAACGGTAGAGAAACTAACCGCCGCCGGAATTCCAGTGATGGGCCATCTCGGCCTTACCCCACAATCACTTCATCAATTGGGCGGGTATCGGGTGCAGGGTCGCACCGATGGTGATGCCATTCTGGAGGCAGCCCTGGCCCTTGAAAAAGCAGGGGCTTTCGCCGTTGTTCTTGAACTCGTTCCTGCCGATTTAGCTGCGCGAATTTCGCAGGCTTTAGCGGTACCAACCATTGGCATTGGCGCCGGAACTGATTGCGATGCCCAGGTTCTTGTCTGGACAGATATGGCAGGCCTTACTGCCAATCCACCCAAGTTGGCCAAGGCATATCGCAATTTGCGCCGTGAACTACTGGATGCTGCCCAAGAATTCGCAGTTGAAGTCCGTACTGGAAAGTTCCCCACGGAACGAGAGACCTTCCACTAGTTTTAATCCGTGGCGAAATTTGCGATTGACCTCACGCCGCTCCGCAAATACCCCGATTTCCGAAATTTATGGACCGCAGGGTTAATTTCCTACCTCGGTTCGATGATTACCTTCGTCGCACTCCCCTTTCAACTCAAAGAGCTGACCGGTTCGTACTTGGCAGTTGGGTTATTGGGCGCCGTCGAAGTAATTCCACTGATCGCCTTTGGACTTTATGGCGGAGTACTTGCCGATTCCGTTGACCGCAAGAAGATGGTCTGGGCCACCGAAGCCGGCGCCCTCATTCTGGTGGCGATACTTCTTGGAAACTCACTTCTTCCAAACCCATCCATCGCGCTCATCTACATCGTGGCCGCCCTCTTTGCAGTGGTCAATGGTCTACAGCGCCCCAGCATGGATGCGATGTTGCCAAGGTTGGTCAACCATGAGGATCTTCCGGCGGCTAGCGCGCTGCTAAGTCTGCGTTGGCAGCTAGGTGTCATCGTTGGGCCAACAATTGGTGGCATCATCTTCGCAACATTCTCAATCACTGTTGGTTTCGGTTTGGATATCGCAACGTATTTAGTATCACTTGCATTCTTAGCAAGAGTACGTTCGATACCACCTTCAAAAGAGGCCGAAAAGCCATCTCTGGCAGCGTTATTTGAAGGTGTGAAATATGCATTCCGCCGCAAGGATTTATTAGGAACCTACATTATTGATCTTGCTGCGATGACACTCGCGATGCCAATGGCCCTCTATCCATTTTGGGCAGATGAATTGCAGGCCCCTTGGGCGCTCGGAATGTTCTATGCCTCCATCACTGTCGGATCTGTTGTCGTCACTCTGACTTCGGGTTGGATTCGCACATACCGTTTTCATGGCCGCGCCGTAATTTTGGCGGCGATGGGATGGGGGCTGGCGATTGCTGCATCCGGTTTGAGTAACTCGCTGATCATCGTCTTGTTCTGTCTGATAGTTGCTGGGGCATCGGACATGGTCAGCGCCCTCTTTCGCGGAGCAATCTGGAATCAGACAATCCCCGATGAACTTCGGGGGCGACTTGCCGGCATCGAGCTACTTTCATATTCAGTGGGGCCGTTACTAGGACAACTTCGCGCCGCATCTGTGGCCTCTGCTACCACTTTGTCCTTTTCGGTAACTTCCGGAGGGCTGATGTGCGTCGTTGTCGTCGCATTTTTGGCGCTTTTTCTGCCGAAAATGTGGAAATACGACGTCCAAACCAACGAATTTGCCGTTCGAGAGCGGGAAATTCGAAAAAATCGTGAACTCTCCTGATTTTTCCACCAAAAATGCGGGTACAGAAGTTATTTTCACATCGGAATTTCTCGTAACAGCATAGAAATTTCCAAAAAATAATTAGCGACACGCACTGCATTTTTTCTCACAATGTAGTGGCATTTTTTTCCATATTCAGTCACACTTATCCACGAAACAGGTTTGGGTGACGGATCCGAACCCTTCCGATTAGGAGATAAACACATGGCTGCAGCTAAGAAATCTGCTCCAAAGAAGCGCAAGAAGGCTGCTGCACCTGCAGCACCTAAGAAGCGTCGTAAGAAGGCCGCTGCTCCAGCAGCTGCTCCAAAGAAGCGCCGCAAGAAGGCAGCTGCTAAGAAGGCAGCAGCTCCAAAGCGTCGTAAGAAGGCAGCTGCAAAGAAGGCAGCTCCAAAGCGTCGTAAGAAGGCAGCTGCAAAGAAGGCAGCTCCAAAGCGTCG
>CAZHPQ010000036.1:2960-7863 GCA_964533845.1 uncultured Candidatus Planktophila sp. | reverse complement strand
CAGCTCCAAAGCGTCGTAAGAAGGCAGCTGCAAAGAAGGCAGCTCCAAAGCGTCGCAAGAAGGCAGCTGCAAAGAAGGCAGCTCCAAAGAAGCGTAAGAAGGCAGCTGCAAAGAAGGCAGCTCCAAAGCGTCGCAAGAAGGCAGCTGCTAAGAAGGCTGCTCCAAAGCGTCGCAAGAAGGCAGCAGCTCCAGCAGCTGCTCCAAAGAAGCGCCGTCGCAAGAAGGCTGCTGCTAAGTAATTCATTACTTATAAAAAACCCCGCCAGGAAACTGGCGGGGTTTTTTATTGCGCAAAACTATTTATCAGTTGGAGGATTGGCCTTTAAAGATTCGGTAACGCGTTCGAAAATTTCAGAGAGAACTTTCTGGTCATCTTTAGATAGGTGATCAATAAAGCGCGAGCGCACACTTTCTACATGTTCTGGGGCAGCGGCCACAATCGCCTTCCATCCCTTGGCCGTCATTACGGCGAAGTAGCCCCGCTTATCGACAGGGCAGGCTTCGCGCTTTACCCAGCCAGCTTTCTCCATCACCTTGATTCGATGGGAAAGGCGCGACCTCGAGAGCATCGCCACATCGGCTAACTCGCTCATTCGCATACGTCGGTCTGGGGCATCGCTGAGTTGGGCTAATACTTCGTAATCTGCCATCGAAAGTTCGTGGCTATCTAGATCAGAATCGAGCGCTTCCAATAAACGGCGGCTAGCGATGATGTAGCGGCGCCAAGCCTTCATTTCGGCAGGGTTTAACCAGCGTGGTGTTGTAGCGTTTTGCCCTGCCATACCGGCAAGTGTACGACAGAAGTAGAATATGTTGAACTTTCAACTACTTTTCACCACAACGAAATGGATGCCATGAGCTCGCTCAAATCTGGAATTGATATCGAATCGCTCGACCCGCTGGTGCGCCCGCAAGATGATCTCTTCCGCCACTACAACGGCAAGTGGATACGCGAGTACGAAATGCCAGCCGACCGTTCAAGTGATGGCATCTTCCGTAAGTTGCATGATGAGGCCGAGGCGCAGGTCCGCGAAATTATCGAGAACTCATCCGGTACAGGTGAGGCCCAGAAAATTGGTGACCTCTATAAATCATTTATGGATACCGATGCCATCAAAGCTCGCGGCTTATCTCCTATCTCAGCAGATCTTGCCCGCATCGATGCCATCAAAGACCACCACGAATTCATCTCTGTCATGGCAAGCCTTGAAATGCGCGGCATCGGTGGAATCTTTGGCGCTGCCATCTATCCCGATGCGATGGATTCCAATACCAACATTCTCTATCTGGGCCAGGGTGGGCTATCGCTACCCGATGAGTCCTACTACCGCGAAGAACAGTTCGCCGAAATCCGCGCAGCTTTCTTGGTGCATATCGAAAAGATGTGCGCCCTCGTCGGAATCACAGATGGCGCACAAGTAGCGAAGCAGATCTTGGCGCTAGAAACCCAGATTGCCTCCCATCACTGGGATCAAGTTAAAGATCGCGATGCCACGCTGACCTATAACAAGTACAGCCGGGCAGAGCTTGAAACCCTTGCCCCACACTTCTTATTCGATACCTGGGCTGAAAACGCCAAGGTGCCAGCCAAAGCTTTTGAGACTTTGGTGGTCTGCGAACCATCTTTCTTTGAAAGCGTTTCTGCGATGCTCGGTGACTTTGCCGCACAACGCGACTCATGGGTTGCGTGGCTCAAACTTAACTTGGTTTCCGCAAGTGCTGCCTACCTGACCGATGACATCGTTCTGCAGAACTTTGATTTCTACGCCAAGACCCTTTCTGGCACCCCGCAGATTCGCGATCGCTGGAAGCGCGCTGTATCTGTTACGCAGGGCGCCCTCGGTGAAGCTATCGGCAAGGTCTATGTTGAAAAGCACTTCCCTGCCCAAGCCAAATCAGAGATGAAGACCTTGGTAGATAACCTCCTTGAGGCCTATCGCATCAGCATTTTGGACCTGCCTTGGATGTCTGAGGCCACGAAAGCCAAAGCCCTCGAGAAGTTAAAGAAGTTCACTCCCAAGATTGGCTATCCAGATAAGTGGCGCGATTACTCAACTCTTGAAATCTCGGCCTCAGATTTGATTGGCAATCTCTGGCGCATCGCTGAATTCGATCATGCCTACGCCATCGCCAAAATTGGCGCACCTGTCGACCGCGACGAATGGCATATGACGCCACAGACCGTTAACGCCTATTACAACCCGCTTGCCAACGAGATCGTCTTTCCCGCCGCAATCTTGCAGCCACCATTCTTTGATCTGGGTGCCGATATCGCCGCCAACTACGGTGGCATCGGTGCAGTCATTGGTCACGAAATTGGCCACGGCTTTGATGATCAAGGTTCTAAATACGATGGCGATGGCAACATGGTCGATTGGTGGACTGATGAAGATCGTTCTAAATTCGAAGAGCTCACCAGCGTTCTTGTAAAGCAGTTCGATGCGTTATCTCCTGAAAGCACACCCGATATCCACGTCAACGGCGCCTTCACATTGGGTGAAAACATCGGAGACCTTGGTGGCCTTGGTATCGCCTATAAGGCCTTTAAATTGGCCTTAAACGGCGCTGAGAGCCCTGTTATCGACGGTTTAACTGGTGATCAACGCTTCTTCCTTTCTTATGCGCATTCATGGCGCAATAAGAATCGTCCCGAAGAAGTTCGTCGCCGCATTGCTATCGACCCACACTCACCAGATGAGTTCCGGTGCAACCAGATTGTGCGCAACGTCCAAGAGTTCTATGACGCCTTTGGTGTTAGTGAAGAAGATGAGCTCTGGCTTGCGCCGCAAGAGCGTGTTCGTATTTGGTAGCTAGTTTTCTGGGTAGTGGCAAGCGCTAGTTTTCTGGGAAGTGGCAAGCCACCTGCGACTTACCAATAGTCAGAAGCTGAGGTACCTCAGTACGGCACTTATCTTGCGCCTTCCAGCAACGGGTATTAAAGACGCACCCTTGTGGTGGATTAACTGGGCTTGGTAGATCGCCTTGCAAAATAATGCGTTCGCGCGTTCTTTCAGAGCGAGGGTCAGGTAGCGGCACCGCCGATAAAAGAGCTGTCGTATATGGGTGGTGCGGAGTTGCATAGAGGTCGGCAGTTGGAGCAAGCTCCATAATCTTGCCGAGATACATCACCGCTACGCGATCAGAGATATGTTGTACAACAGATAAATCGTGAGCGATAAAGACCATGCTGATCTTCTCTTCTGCCTTGAGGTCATCGAGCAAGTTGATAACCTGGGCTTGAATCGAAACATCGAGCGCGGAAACTGGTTCATCGGCAACGATAAAGCGAGGCTTTAGCGCAATTGCGCGAGCGATACCGATGCGCTGACGTTGTCCGCCCGAGAACTCATGTGGGTAGCGGTTGTAGTGCTCGGGATTAAGTCCCACTCGTTCCATAAGCGCCTGAACAGTTGGTTTCATTCCCCCAGCCGGTTCGACTCCCTGAATTTCAAAAGGTGCAGAAATAATCTTTCCGATTGTCTGACGTGGGTTTAGGGCTGAATATGGGTCCTGGAAAATAATCTGCATCTGGGCACGCAGCGAACGCATCGCTGATGGCTTGAGGTCGGTGATATCGCGACCTTCGAAGATGATCTTGCCGGAAGTTGGTTCAGTTAACTTCAAAAGTGTGCGACCTGCAGTGGTTTTACCGCACCCGGATTCGCCAACAAGGCCCAGAGTTTCTCCTGGCGCCAGCGAGAATGAAATACCGCTTACTGCTTGAACAGCAAGAGCTGGTCCACGGCGGCTCTTCTTCTTGACCGGAAAGTGCTTGACCAGGTTCTCTACCTGCAGGATTGGCTCAGTCATTACTTCAGCTCCTGGAGATCTTTAGCAAAGACAGAGTTACGTACTTCGATGGGAATATGGCAGCGAGAGCTATGTCCTGCGCTATCGGTATGAAGAGATACCTTCGTGACTGCGCAATCCACTGGCGATAAGTTGCGGTATTCGCAGCGAGCAGAAAATGCACATCCTTGTGGCAGGTGAATCAGTGAAGGTGGCTGACCTGGGATCGCCTTCAGGCGCTCATTCTTGGCTGAAATACGAGGAACTGATTTGAGCAAGCCCAGTGTGTAAGGCGCCTTAGGTGTGTAGAAGAGATCATCTACCGGCGCTTCTTCAACTAACTGACCTGCATACATAACAGAGACGCGATCGGCTACCTGTGCGACAACGCCTAAGTCGTGGGTAATCAAAAGGACTCCCATATCAAACTCTTTTTTCAACTTATCAAGCAGAGAGAGAATCTGCGCTTGAACTGTTACATCAAGAGCGGTCGTTGGCTCATCGGCAATCAGTAGTCGAGGTGAATTCATCAGCGCCATAGCAATCATTACGCGCTGGCGCATTCCACCTGAGAATTGATGTGGAAATTCTTCAGCGCGCTGATCAGGCTCTGAGATTCCAACGAGATCGAGCATTTCGATGGCGCGCGCCTTTGCCGCCTTCTTGTTGCCGGGATTGTGGACCTCAAAAGCTTCAGCGAGCTGGTTACCGATCTTGTAATACGGGTGCAGCGATGACATTGGGTCTTGGAAGATCATGGCAACTGCGCGACCGCGAATATCGCGGACCTCATCCGCATTAAGCGAGACAACATCTTTGATGGTTCCGCCATCGTTAATCTTGATGGAGCCATCAATAATGACTGAGCCTTTCTTGTGAAGTCCCATCACAGAGAGGCTGGTAACGGTCTTTCCAGAGCCCGATTCGCCCACAATGGCAACGGTTTCACCTGAATTAACAGTCAGCGATACGCCATCGACTGCCTTAACGATGCCGTCTTCAGTTGGGAAAGATACGTGAAGATCTTCAATAGAAAGTAGTTGGGTCATGTCAGGCGCACTCGTGGATCTAGGACGGCATACAACATATCGACGATCAGATTCATCACGATGAC
>CAZHPQ010000036.1:0-2860 GCA_964533845.1 uncultured Candidatus Planktophila sp. | reverse complement strand
AAGGTAATCCACGGCAAGATGAAGTACTGGAAATATTTATATGGGTTATCAATCAGCGATGTGTAGCCAGTCAGCGACAACGGAATGATCTTCCACTTAATGGTGACCCAGATAAGTAGCGCAAGACCTGTCACGAATGTTGGAAGAGATGTTCCAAGTAAGACGAAGACCGAGCTTCCGGTATCTGGCCACCGATTCTTAAACTTGGCGGCGACGATTCCGAGCCCAATACCTACTGTGAGCCAGAGGATGAGAGCTCCCACTGCAAGGTTGATAGTGATAGGAAGCGCTTCTGTGATCATATCTGTGACACAAGCGTTCTCATTAAAGGAATATCCGAATGATGGTGCTGGGCAGGTAAATGCTGCGCTGCCGGAGCCATAGGTGCGGCCCAAGAAGATGCCAGATATAAAGAGAAAATACTGTTCGTAGAGCGGCTTATCGAGCCCTAAACGGATGCGGTTAGCTTCAATAATCTGTTCGTTACAGCGCTGACCACAAGTAAGGGCGGCTGGATCAAAGGGCAAGATTGCAAAGATCATGAAGACGACTGCAGAGACAACGAGAATCGTTGCAAGGGCGAAGACCATACGTCGACCTATATATGCCAGCATCTTCACTCCCTTCGCTTTGAAATTAAGAAAATATCACTTACACAGAGAAAGTACTTCCAGCGGGAGGCGTGCCGCCCGCTGGAAGTACCTTTTACCTCTTTGTTAGATCAAGGATTAGTTGTTAATCCAGATCTTTCCGTAGGCAGGGTTTCCTTGTGGAACCCAGAAGAAGACGTTTGCAAGCTGTGAGCCCCAAACTTCCTGTGCCTTACCAAATGTTGTTGGTAGAACCCAGAAATTTCTCATGGCTTCAGCGTCAAGCGCCTTCCACATTGCTGCCTGCTTCTTGCGATCAGTTGTCTTCATTGCAATGTTGACCTTATCTTCAAACTTCTTGTAGTTAGGGTCGTCAGAGTTCTGAGACAAGTTAAATCCGCCGAATGAAGCGAAGAGCTCTGGGATAACTGTTGAAGCATTTGCCCAGTCAGCACCCCAACCAGATGCAGAGATATCTTTCTGCTTGGCAGGGTCCATGATTGTTGAGTAGTAACCAGAGCTGATGATGTTCCACTTAACCTTGATTCCAACGCGAGCATATGCTGCTTCGTTAATTGGAATTGTGTCGTTAAGAGTTGCAGATTGGCGAACGTCGAAGGTGATTCCATCTTCAGTTGCCTTCTTGTAGTCAGCAGGACACTTGGTCTTTGCTGTTTCAAGGAGCGCCTTAGCCTTTGCGACGTTGCCGCTAGGCATAAAGTCAGGGCTTCCTGGACCAACTACCTTGGTAGGTGCGTAGTCCAAAGCAACCAATGGGCTGATTACGCCAGTTGCATATGAACCTGCAAACTTTGGTCCACCTGCATAGTCAAGAAGCGCCTTTGCATCACGTGCGTAGTACATGGCTTCACGTACTTCTTTACATGGCATCGCCTTAACGTTAAATGCAAGGTAGATAGCGTATGGATCAGAGTTGTTCATGCGACGCTTTGCAAGGTTTGGATCGCTGAAGAACTTATCCTTATTTGAAGGAAGTGGTCCGCCGAAGTTCATCGCTGTAGGCAAGGTATCTTCGAGCATGATCTGGTCGATAACTTCTTCATCCAAACCAAACTGGATAACAACTTCATCTGGGTAAGGAGTACGGACAGGATCTGATGCCTTTGACCAGTTCTTGTTACGGACAAGCTTGAGCTGAGTCTTGCTGTTTTCAGCAATTCTGTATGGGCCTGTTGCCTGTGGGTTCAAGTCGTACTTATCGCCTGTGTCCTTCTTAGCTTGAACAGGTGAAATTACGCCGTATGTTCCAAGGTAGTTAAAGTCTGCAACAGACTTGTTTAGTTGGAATGTAATTGTGCGGTTATCAGGTGAGCAAGAGACGGCCTTCTTAAATGCCTTCACACCTGCTGGTGTGTTCTTGTAAGGACCTGTGTAAATAGAGTTTCCATCTTTATCTTTTGGAATATCTAACCAAGCTTGTAGGTAAGCAGGTCCGCCTGTGATGACATCAGTTGCAAATACACGTGAAACACCGTACTGAACGTGTTCGCATGTAATTGCTACGCCATCTTCAAACTTTGTACCTGGACGAAGTGTGAACTTCCAGGTCTTTGCTTCGTTGCTTGGGATTCCAGTGTTTGTTGCAAGGTCTGGGACAATATTTGCTCCTGCAGCGCCTGGAACTGGGTTATATGCAACCAATGTGCGAGTATGGAATGAATTCATAAACGCGAGGTCGCGACCTGTATAGATACGACTTGGATCTAGGTGATCAAGGCGTGGTTCGTGCTCGAGGAAGGTGAGAATTCCACCTGTCTTTGGGGTGGTTGCAGCATTCGCTGGGCCTACTCCTGACACCAAAACGGTGCCTAGGAAGAGCGCAGTTGCTGAAGCAACCACTGTGGCACGTCGACGAGCAGAAATTGCTCTCATTACGTAGTCCTTTCCATGGGGATGCCAATGGCATCACAGTCGGGTGAGTCAATCAGAAATAGTCCGAATTGTGAATACCGCTCGGTAACTATTGGATTACATTAATTGCGGTCTGAGCGTGGATCGAGGGCATCGCGCAGTGCATCGCCCACCAAGTTAAAGGCAAGAACCACGATTACAAGAGAAGCCGCAGTAATGAGGAAGAAGCTCGGCATCACGGTAACAAATCGGGTGGAGTTAGAGAGCAGGATTCCCCAGGTCGAGGCAGGTGGTTGAACGCCCAGACCCAGGAATGAATAGACCGCTTCGGTCGCCAAGTACCCGGGCAGCGAAAGCGAAACGACAACGATGACCGGGGCCCAGAGGTTAGGGATGAG
>CAZHPQ010000035.1:10049-11197 GCA_964533845.1 uncultured Candidatus Planktophila sp. | reverse complement strand
ACAAGGAAAGAAGTTCCCATGATGAAGTTCAGAAATGATGTAGTAAAACTCTGATGTGAATGTTCATTAATCTGACCATTAAGAGCGCGCTGCACGCCAACAATTGCTCCAGCTACACAACCCATGAAAACGGCAAAGAGCGAGAGATTGCTGGCATCGATGCGGTCGACGACTGAGATAAAGACTGCAAAGACTGTAAAGAAGGCAGCAGCAATACGACGTGGAGTGATGTGCTTCTTTCCCCCGCCAGTAAGTCCTATGCGATCGACAATCAGAGATGCTGCTGTCTGGCCCGCAATTGATGCAACCGAATAGATAGCAACACCAATGAGCGGAACGATATGAGTCTGTACCGCTACAAAACTGCCGCCGAGCGCTCCGGCAAAGAGGGTCCAGGTAGGGATCTCTTTTCGGGCTACTGCACCGCGTAAATTGCGCGCACCTTCTTTAATTGCAGGGCTAAAGGCGGCGATAACCGCGATGATAACGAGACCTGAGCCAAAGGAAACAAGTGCAGCTTGCACACCATTACCGAGCAGATGTGAAAGTTCGCCGTTAGCGCGCGCTTGCACCGCAATCATCAGCCCTGAGAGCGCGGCGAGAAAATCCAGGCGCTGCGTCTTTCTCAACATCTAACCATTCTATTAACTTTCGAGAGCCAGCGTTATCTCTAGCCACTCTTCTTCTCGTGCGACTAGGTCGCTCTCAACGGTGGCAATCTCTGCGCTTAGTTCGATTAACTTATCAGGGCTAAAGGCTGCTGCCTCGAGTTCAGATTTCAACTGTGCCAAACGTTCTTTACCTTTTGCTACTTGGCGCTCTACTCGCGTTAAATCCTTTTTAAGCTGACGTTGTTGTGCAGCGTTTGAGACTGAACCCTCCTTTGAAGAGGAATCCGTCGAAGATGCAGTGCTTGCTGCTCTCTGTTCTAGGTACTGATCCACTCCGCGAGGTAAGTCACGCAAGACTTTATCGCCGAGCAATCCATAGAAGCGATCACAGACTCGTTCCAGGAAGTATCTATCGTGCGAAATAACAATCAAAGTTCCGCCGTAACTATCCAGCAGATCTTCTAATTCAGTCAGGGTTTCTATATCGAAATCATTCGTTGGCTCATCAAGAAGCAAGACATTTGGTGAATCCATCAA
>CAZHPQ010000035.1:0-9949 GCA_964533845.1 uncultured Candidatus Planktophila sp. | reverse complement strand
ACGAGCTTTCCGGAAGTTGGCTTAAGTTGGCCAGCTAAAGTGCGCATCAGAGTTGTCTTTCCGGCGCCGTTAATACCGACAATTCCTATACGATCTCCTGGACCTACATTCCACGTGAGGTCGTGAATTAACTCTTTTTCACCAGCTTGAATCTGCGCGTGATGGAGTTCAAAGACTGTATTACCAAGTCGGTTAAGTGCAAATTTCAAGAGTTCAGTTGAATCACGAGGGGCTGGCTCTGCCGAAATCAATTCATTGGCAGCATCAACGCGGAACTTTGGCTTTGTAGTCCGCGCAGGTGCGCCGCGACGTAACCAAGCCAACTCTTTACGAATCAGATTATTTCGTCTGGCATCCATCGCATTTGCTTGTCTGGCACGTTCAGCTTTTGCAAGCACAAATGCAGAGTAGCCACCGTCATACTCTTCAACTTTTCCGAGCACAACTTCCCAGGTGCGATCTGTAACTGCATCGAGAAACCAGCGATCGTGCGTAACAACTAAGACTGCTAAATCTTTACGTGCATTGAGATGTTCAGCCAACCAAGCCACACCTTCGACATCAAGATGGTTTGTTGGCTCATCAAGAAGGATGAGATCTAGTTCATCAATAAGTAGTTTTGCCAAACCTACGCGACGTTTTTCGCCACCAGATAAAGATGCAAATTTTCTTTCAAAGAGGTGATCGTCAAAACCGCCAAAGAGGCCGGTAAATATCTCGCGGATTCGTGCATCACGAGCCCATTCATGTTTCTCGCGATTTCCAATGACGACATCCCCAACGGTTGCATCTTTGGAAGCGGTATCTACTTGAGAGAGAATCCCAATACGTGAACTATTTGATTTGGTTACGCGCCCTGAATCTGGGTCTTCAACTCCCGCAATGATCTTCATCAAAGTGCTCTTGCCAGAGCCGTTTCGACCCACAATTCCAATGCGATCGCCCTCAGAAACACCTAAGGAAACTTGGTCCAATAATGGGCGAATATCAAAGGCTTTAGAGACCTCTTCGATATTCACAACGTTGCGCGCCACGGTAGGAGAGCGTACCTTTGAACTATGAAGGTCACTGACCGCGAATACGCGCTAGAGCTAGATCAGAACGATCCTTTGGCAGGGTATAGAAGTAAATTTGTAATCACCGACCCCAATCTCTGCTATCTCGATGGCAATTCATTGGGTCGTCTCCCCCATGCAACCGTCAAGGCTGTGAGTGATTTCCTTTCGCAGGAATGGGGCAATGAGGTTGTCACCGGCTGGTCACACTGGATTGATGAGGCGCAGGTTGCTGGCGATTTATTGGGGCGTGCCGTCTTAGGTGCAGCTCCTGGGCAAGTTCTGGTCTGCGATACAACATCGGTAAATTTCTATCAGCTCTGTGTGGCTGCAATCAAAGCGCGTCCAGGGCGGAAGACGGTTATTACCGATGCTGCCAACTTTCCAACAGATAGATACATACTTAAAGGAATTGCAGAGCAATTTGGTCTCAACTTGGTCATCATCGATAACGAAGATCCCGCTATCGCTGAAAATGAATTGATTACTGCAGAACTTCTCGAGAAATACATGTCTGAAGATGTAGCGATGGTTACTTTTGAAGTTATCCAATACCGCTCTGGTGCAAGAACTGATATTCAATCTGTAACAGATTTAGCACGTTCTTACGGTGCCCTAGTTGTTTGGGATGCCAGCCATGCTGCCGGAGCTATTGAAATGAACTTTGATGCCTGTGGTGTAGACCTGGCAGTTGGTTGCACCTACAAGTACGGCAACTCTGGCCCAGGGTCACCTGCCTGGCTCTATGTGAATAAGAAGATTCAGAAAGAGCTACAGGTCCCAATTCTTGGATGGTTCGGAAATGAAGATCAATTCGGCATGGGCCCTGACTTTGTGAAGGCAGAAGGCATTCGTGGTTTCCAGATTGCTAGCCCATCAATTATTGGCATTCGCGGAGTACAGGTTGCCTTCTCCATGATTGAAGAAGCTGGCATCGATGTCATTGCTAGCAAGGCGGCAATTGGTACTCAGATGATGATTGATCTCTACGATGAATGGTTGGCACCGCTTGGCTACACACTCTTAACTTCACGAAATCCAAAAGAGCGCGGTGGGCATATCTCAATCGGGCATCCAGATGCTGCGCGCATCTGTGTAGCGCTTCGTAAATTTGCCAACGTGATTCCTGATTACCGCACTCCCAACGCGATTCGCTTAGCGATTGCGCCTCTGCCGACTTCATACGTTGAAATCTGGGATGGCTTCCAACGTATTCGCGACCTTACGCAAACCCGTCAATATGAGAAGGTAGAAGGATCGGATTCCCGAGTCACATGAGCGAAAACTTTGATTCAGCCCTTACCTACACCTCTTACCTTGCAGTTGATGAGCTACTCAAACTGCAGAAGCCGCTTTCAGATGGTCCTGAACATGATGAGATGCTCTTCATCATCATTCACCAGACCTACGAACTCTGGTTTAAGCAGCTAATTCACGAGTTCACACAAGCGCAGCGTGCACTTGAATCAGGCGATACCCATTACGCGCTCTCGATTCTCGGTCGCATTCGCACCATCATGAAGGTCTGCGTCGCACAGGTAGATATCCTCGAAACGATGACGCCGCTGCAATTTAACGCCTTCCGTGGATATCTAGCATCATCAAGTGGCTTCCAATCAGCGCAATTTAGAAAGGTAGAGGCCATTCTTGGTCGTCGCGATAGCCGTATGGCTGGCCACCTACCACCTGATGTACAGAACGAGATTGCTGCAATCACTTCAAAGAATTCGATCTGGGATTCATTCTTGGAATACCTTGGCAAGCGAGGTCATCTGCTTCCTAGTGAAGTTATCAGCCGAGATAAATCAATTGCTTATGTTTCAAATGCACAAGTACAAGATGTGCTCTTAACGGTTCACAAAACAGACCCAGAGAGCGCGATGGTGTCAGAGCGTTTAGTAGATATCGATGAAGGTATTCAAGAGTGGCGCTATCGCCATGTAAAGATGGTCGAACGCACTATCGGACACAAGATGGGAACTGGTGGTTCAAGTGGCGTTGATTATCTTGCCAGCACCTTGTTCAACCCTGTCTTTAAAGATCTCTGGGAGATTCGCTCAAGGTTCTAGCCCTGCTTCTTGGTGTTGATTACCTTCTTCTGTCGGATATAGGCAGCTTCAGCAATTGCTTCACGTCGCTTGCGATAGTTATCGGAAGCTCCAGTGATCATATGCTCGAAGCGATGTTCGCCTTTAATGAGTGGATGTAGCTCATGCGCAGTTGTCTGTGACCCCCAAATTGGCGCATCCTGAATTACTTCTTGCGTCACGATATGGGGATTGAGAAATCTGTATACAAGTGCAAGACGGCGCAGAGCAAGATAGGCAACATGTCGCATACCGCGATTAACGTGATCTTGTACGCGAAGTTGGTAATAACGCACAGTAGAAGGTCGAATAACTTCATCCTTAACAGCTAAATCAAAGAGAATCCGTGCGATTTCAGCACCCCCTGTAGGTTCAGGAAGTTCTGCACACTTAAGAGAGAGCCGTTCACGTGTTTTTGGGTCTTGTAACTTACTAACCGTTGCGGTGATATTTGCTAAATCTGCTTGGTTGGCACGGAGCGCAAAGCCCATGTCGTGGCTCCACTGTGCGCGAGCTTCTTGGTCATCTGTACCGCGAATATTTGAGACAAAGACTGTCGGGATTGCCGCTGGCAAGAGTTCATGTGCGCCGTTGTATCCGGTGGCGCAGACGCTGGCATCGAAGGCGTGGAGAACTTCAGCAAGCGGGAAGTGGCGCTTGATGCGGATATCGAGCCCAGCAGGAGCCAATGAGTTGCCGTTCTTGTCGAGAGGCTGCTTAGTCAAGATGACTTGGAGATCTTTCCAACCAAGAAGCCCCGAGAGCGCAGCGGTCATCTTTTCGTTGACATCGCTATCGCCTGTGCCCAGTTGAACTAGAACAGCAGGCTTATCAAGGTCGAGTCCCAGCACCTTGCGGGCTTCTTCGCGACTGAGCGCGTGCTCTCTTTGAAAGAGTGATACCGCTGAAGTAAGCCGTGCATCTTTGCGTTCTGCAGTTGGGCCAAAGTCATAAGCGCGTGCAAAGTCTCCTGGTTCGATGATCAAATCCATCATTTTTGATTGAAGGCCAAGAACGAATCGCTGTGGTTTCTTCTGCCATAAACCACGGCGAACCCACACTAATGAAAGTTTTGGATGTGAAAACTTGGCAGCGATAACACCAGGGTATGGAACTACACCATCAAAGGAGAGAACTTGCGCATTTGTTTCATCAACAAGTGCAAGTAATCTATCGCGTAAGTAAACATCCCAATTTTCGCGAGACATCCACATGCGATCGCGACCTGGAATGTATTCACAACGAATTCCTAAGTGGTCTGGGATTTCAGCAATTCCACCTGCCATAGAAACAATAATTGGATTGGCATATTCCTTTAGCGCAGTTGCGATAGCTGTTGCGCGGACAAGGTGCCCCATTCCTACGCCATTGCTGGTCGCAAGAATTATTGTTGGTTTTTCCATAGGGCTCAAAGGCTATCAACGTTTTATGCGTAAACCACGCGGGAAAAACCTATCTCTTGCAAACTTTTTTACTATCGGAGATACTTGGGGGGCGTTAATTCGCAAACAACAAAGGAGAGTACTTCTCAAACCGTTTCTAAATCAGAAACATTTGCCGTACAGCTTTACAATGACTACACAAACCGCGATCCAATCGCAACACGCAGCAACACATCGTTATGTACCAACATCATCTAAGCCGATATCGCCTGAGAAAGTAGCTTCAGTACTTTCTGCCGAATGGGAACTCTTTTCTAAGAACACCAAGGGCTCAGCCTCGGAAAGCGCTCGAGCCCACCAATCACTCCCTCTAGGCGTAACTTCAAGCTTCCAGTACTGGGATCCATACCCAATCTCGATCGTCTCTGCCAAGGGCGCCTACATGACAGATGTCGATGGTCGCCAACTCCTTGATCTCTCGATGGGCTTCGGCGCGATGCTTGCTGGCCACCTCAACCCAATTGTTATTGAAGAAGTGCAAAATTCTCTTCAACAAGGAATGCTCTTTGTCACTCCCTCTCCTACCTCTACTGATGCTGCAGAACGAATCTGTAAGCGCTTTGGAATTGATCAGGTTCGCTTCACCAACTCAGGTACAGAATCAACCATGTACGCAGTTCGCGTTGCACGTTCTGCTACTCAAAAGATGGGTATCCTCAAGATTGAAGGCGGTTATCACGGAAGTTATGATCCATTCGTCGTCTCTGCCAAACCTCCACTAAATAAGGCAGGCAAAGCAGATAAGCCAATTCCATATATCGAACCTAACTTAGTACCCGGAGACATTTATGTTGTTCCCTATAACAACATTTCTGCTCTTGAAAAAATGTTTAAGAAGTATGCGAAAAAGATAGCGTGCTTCATTCTTGAACCAGTCTTGGAAAACATTGCAATCGTGCTCCCAGATGCCGGATACCTAGAGCGTGTTCGTCAGCTTTGCGATCAGTACAACGTTGTTTTGATATTTGATGAAGTGAAGACGGGTCTGACTGCAGGCGCTCATGGTGCATCTGCTCGTCTCGGTGTGCAGCCGGATTTGATTACTCTTGCAAAATCAATAGGTGGCGGACTTCCGCTCGCTGCCTTCGGCGGTAAGAAGAAGTACATGGACTTCGTTACCAACGGCAAGATGGCTCATTTCGGTACCTTTAACGGTAATCCTCTTGCGATGGCGGGCGTTCGCGCAATCGATCGCATCTGTTCAGATGAAGCACTTGCAACGGCTGAAGATTTCAACTTGCAGGCTCTAATTCGCATCGGTGACATCATTGATGAATATGAACTACCTGCACACACAGTTGGATTCGGCGTAAAAGGCTGTGTTACATGGTCAACAAAGCCTGTTCGCAACTATCGCGATTACAAGGCAACTGATTTCGGTGTGGCAGAAGCGCATTGGCTCTTTGCAATTAACCGTGGAATCATTACGCCGCCAGGACTTGATGAGCAGTGGTTGATTTCGTTGGCACACGGCCAAGCTGAGATTGATATCTTGGTGGAAGACTTCCGCGAATTCGCGCAAGCAATCAGAGGTTAATTACAGCTGCCACGCTCTTACTCCGCCGGCAACGCCTGCAGAGTTAGGGACAATCACAACATCGTCACCCATCAACGTTAAGTCGCGTTGTTGGATGCTGTGCGAATTTCCACCACCGATATAGAGGCGGTCCCATAAAAATACTGGGCGAAGTTCTGAGACCATCAAGCGCACGCGGCGTGACCAGAAGGTGTTTCCCATACGGCGACGTTCGCGATCACCAATCCATGTGTCATAAGTTGTATTGCGTCGCACTGTTGCATGAGACATTTCAAAGTGTGGAGAGAGTTTTCCGCCATGAAAGACAGAGAAGCCAAGTCCGGTACCCAAGGTAATAACAATTTCTAATCCAGAACCAGTTACAACGCCAGCACCGTGTACCTCAGCATCATTAAGTACCTTTGCTGGAATTCCTAAACGTTCTGCGATGGCCGCTTCAGCATCAAAACCCCACCACTGCTCTTTAAGCTCGGGGTTCATACGAGTATGTGGGCCTGCATCATTGATGTAATGAGGAGTGGCAACAACGACTCCATTTCGGATCATTCCTGGAAGACCAACAGTGACGCGCTGTGCTTTAGGAAGTGACTTCGCAATCTTTTCAACTGTTTCAAGAAAACGTTCAGTAGAAAGCGGATATGGTGTTTCAACACGAGTAGGCGCTGCATGCATGGTTCCGGATTCATCAAGAACACAGCTTTTAATAAAAAGACCACCGCAATCGATGGAGAGCGTCATTGAACTCATGAAAGTGCATCCATAACTGTAATTGTTTCACCGAAGACCAAGTCAGAGGCAACTGATTGCCACTTCTTGCTGTTCTCATTAACCATGTGAGCATCCCATGAAGGACGATCAGTCCAGATTTCCCAGACGTTTACGACGTTCTCTTTCTGGGTATCGCGGTAGATTTCAAGGAGCTCGCAGCCGGCCTCTGTGCGGATTACTGCTGCGTGCTGGTTAAGTTTCGACACAAATTCGTCGAACTTGCCGGGCTGCACATCAATAGCCACGAAGAGGAAGACTTTGCTCACTGGATAAAGATACCTGCTTATCCAAGCACTGGTAAATGTACGTCTGGAACTCTATGTTCACGATGCGCAACAACTGATGCGCTGTGATATTTCTCTATCTCTGCCAAGAAATTAGCATCAAGATATGGACGGCCATCAACGATTGAGCCTTGGACTCCTTCGATGACCGCAGCAACATCTTCTCCTGAGAGTGTTTTATAAGTCTCTAGCGCATGCGCCAAAGCCAAAACCTGATTGCGATTTTCGCGCAAAATTTCTTCAGCTTGAACAAGTAACTTACCTAGGTTCTCTTCAATGCGATCACTGAGAGCCATTCTCATCTGCTTCTCTGTGTCATCTTTTCCTTTTGGACCACCAGGTGCGCCCATTTCAAAGCGACGATTGCTGACATGTGAAGAAATAGTTGAACCCATTCCCCAATGGCCTTCCATTAAGGATGCAATAGTGGTTGCGCTCTCGAGGTCACCTGAAACTCCAGATGAGTTATCTCCTTCAAAGAACATTCTTTCGCCTGCAAGGGAGGCAAGAGATACCAAAATATCTGATTGATATTCGCTCTTCCAACGGGTGAATTGATCATCTGGCGGAATACTTGCCACCATACCTAAGTAATCGGAACCCTTTTCAATCGTTGCTAAATCAATTGACATATGTTGACGAGTGCGATGCGCCATCACTGCGTGGCACGCTTCGTGAACTGCCACTGCATGGCGTTCGCGCTCTATGTATTCAACATCTTCAGATGGTCCAAGCTCTTTCTGTTGCTTGGCTTTGATGATGTCAGACCATTCAATTGAGGTGCGACCATTTCGAATCGCCATAATCAACGCTTCGTTAATTGTGTCCTTAATCGTTGCACCCGTTGCATAAGGAGTGATTGTTGCAATCTTGTCTATCTCTTCAGCTGAAAGTGAGTGTGAAACCTTTGATAGATAGCCTTCATAGGTGCGGATACGTCCGGCCTTGCTTGGGTATCCAACGCGATACATACGATCAATACGTCCAGGACGAAGGAGCGCTTCATCTAAGGATTCCGGCATATTGGTCGCCATCACAACGAGAATTCGATACTTCGGTGGATTCTTTGGGCGCATACCTAGCGTGCGTCGCACAATACGATTAAAGAAACCACGTGGCTTCTTAAGCCCAGAAAGTTCAGTCAATAGCGCTTGCAAAGTTCCTGAGCCAGCGCCACCGCCTGCAGCGCCACCCATCACAAATTTTTCGCGGGTAATGGCCGAGACTGCAGATTCAGATAGATAAGTGCCGCCATGGCAGCTGCTTTCAAAGACCTTTGACTTATTCATAGTGGATGCACGTTGTGGCCCACCTTGAGTAATGATTCCACGATTGCCAAGTGCATCTGCCTCGTCAAAGAAGACAACAACTCCACCGTAGCGCAGCGCCAACTTACGCAACTTACGGAAGAGGCTCTTTACCTTGAGGACTCCGATACCTATAAACATATTTGTAAATGCGCCTGGGTCAACAAAGACGAATGGCTTTCCAGTTTCTCCAGCCATTGATTCAGCCATCAGGGTCTTACCGGTTCCAGGAGGGCCCCACAAGAGAATTCCGCCTGGAACATATCCGCCATGCTTTTCAATCTCTTCAGGGTTTTCTAAGAAGAGTAGGTTTTCACGGATGCGATTGAGAACATGATCTTGTCCCCACACATCGCTAAAGCGGGTGCGAATGTCATCAGGGAAATAAGTATCAACACCACCGCGACTTAAGAAGTAGAAGAGCGCTGCAAATTGAATGACGATAAAGACGACCGCAAACATGAGCTGTGCCAAAAATGGCAGAGCAGAAAGGAATGCCTTAGGAGCTAAGAAGAGCGCCTTAATTGGGGGTTCGTCATAAATTGCGCCAAGAATGACTGCAAGGAGGAAGACAATGAGCGCCCACTTAATGGCGCGTGAGATGCGAAAGCGAGTCCAATCGCTTAAGCGATGAATTTGGCGATCGACAAAGTCAAAGTAGCGCTTCCAAATTCCGTGATACGGCGCTAAAACTTCCGCCAGAATAAAGTGAATCTGCCGAATGACTTCAATAACCGCAAGAACAATCAGCCAAGACTTTGAGTTAGCAGTGTTTTTCAGCCCATCTTCAACGCTAAGAATCGGATTTTCGGCAAGGCTCGACCAGGTAAGTACAAGAAATGTGATTGCAAAGAGCAGTAAGAACTTGATGCGGTCATAAAAAGAGAGATGAATACGAGTCTTTCTATCAGTATCGCGCGGTCTGCTCGGGCGGTTCTCTAACTGGCTAACCTGGCTCATCGCGCTCCTTCTACTGTGAATGAAGAAACAATCTCTTCAATTTTCTTCTTATTCTTGGCATAACACTCGGTTGTGCATCGCACAACGAAGATATACATCGTTGTACGGTCATTAGACATCAGCGATGTCTGGTTGATGGTCTGCTCTTTATCGCCAATCGAGAAGCTATAGACAGTCTGAACTCCCCGAGCGCCTTTCTGTACAACTTCCTGATCTACCAATATTTGGAAATCTGGAGCGCTGGGATCATCGCCCTCAATGATTTGAGTGACGGGGACAATCACATCTCGTAGGGTGTTGTAGGAGACAGAATTAATCTCGGAATTCTCTAAATCGCGAACGCGCGCAAATACAAGTGGTTGCGATGGAGCTGTTAAGTTGAAGACTTCAGAGACCTTTAACTTTTTATTGGTTGTATATGCAATCTGCCATTTGACCAGAGCCTGACGCGCTGCGCCTTCAGGCTCAGTTGATTCTTTCTCATACTTATTCAGCGAAGCCGTAGACAG
>CAZHPQ010000034.1:7341-11640 GCA_964533845.1 uncultured Candidatus Planktophila sp. | reverse complement strand
GCATGTGTTAAGCACGCCGCCAGCGTTCGTCCTGAGCCAGGATCAAACTCTCCATAGAAAGTTTTGTTCATGGCTTACGAGACAAACAAACTGTCGTTTATTTTGTCTTTACCAAAGGAAATCAACGAGTATTTCCAGGCGCTATAAATAGCGTCTGGTACATACTTCATTGAAGTATTTATTTGAGAAGGCGCTTGATTGTTTGCACAAAAAAGTAAGCCTTCTCGGCATTGACTTATGGCACGCTGTTGAGTTCTCAAGGTACGGATGCGCACTGCAATTTGGAATCTCTTCCATTTTTCAGGGCAGACCGCCAAATCTAGTCCATGGCTACGCGCACGGTCAAACCGGCTTGTATAGGCCTAGATCGGGAAGTTGTGCTGTACGGCCTCGTAAAAGTCCGTTCCACAGCAAGGAGCGCAACTATAGGGGCTGGGGTCAAGGGGGTCAAATCGGGTCCGCTCCCCCTTGGCCAAAAGCCATCTTTCACGGAGAAATAGCAAAAATCCCCACTTTTGTGCGTAAAAAGTGAGGATTTTGGCAGATATCAAGGATTTTAAATCAGCTCTACAGCGGCTAGGTCACGCTTGCCCTTCCTTAAAACCGCATATTTTCCGCATAAAAAGTGGCTTTTTTCGAGACGAAAATCCTCGCCTGAAATCTTCTCATTATTGAGATATGCGCCACCTTCTTTGACGATGCGTCGGGCGGCAGATTTGGATTCAACAACACCTGTCGCAGCTAAGAGATCTACCCAAGTAGGAATTTCTTCTCCACTCTTTACTTGAGTACGTGGAAGTTCTGCAAGAGCGGCAGAGAGCGTTGCTTCATCTAGCTCAGTGATATCCCCTTGGCCAAAAAGAGCGCGCGCTGCAGCTTCAACCCTTTGGCAAATTTCAGGGCTGTGAACAAGTGAAGTTAATTCACGAGCAAGTTCGCGATGTGCTTCACGTGCTCCGGGGTTTTCGTTATGAGATTTTTCTAAAGCCTCAATCTCTTCACGTGATTTGAATGAGAAGACCTTGAGGAACTTGATGACATCCTTATCATCGGAATTCAACCAATATTGGAAGAATGCATACGGAGATGTCATCTCTGGATCAATCCAGACCGCACCTCCTGCCGTCTTGCCAAATTTAGAACCGTCTGCCTTCGTTAGAAGTGGAACAGTAAGTGCATGTGCTGATCCACCTTCTGCGCGACGGATAAGATCAAGACCAGCTGTGATATTTCCCCACTGATCAGACCCACCGATTTGAAGTGTGCAGTTATATTTGCGATAGAGCTCGAGATAATCCATCGATTGCAAAACTTGATACGAAAACTCAGTGTATGAGATTCCATCCTTTTCAAGACGAGCAGAGACTGCATCCTTACTGAGCATCTGATTGACGCTGAAGTGCTTTCCGATATCACGCAAGAACTCGATTGCAGACATCGGAGCTGTCCAATCAAGGTTGTTCACCATCCTTGCTGGATTCTGCTTAGTTTCGAAATCCATAAACTTCGATAGCTGGGCAGTCATTCGCTTTACCCACTGTTCAACAACCTCTGTTGTATTGAGGCTGCGCTCTTCATTCTTTCCGCTGGGATCTCCGACAAGGCCCGTCGCTCCCCCAATCAATGGCAGCGTGTGATGTCCTGCCAACTGAAAACGGCGCAGAACAAGGAGAACGACCAGGTTGCCAACGTGGATACTCGGTGCCGTCGGATCGGTGCCAAGATAGAGCGTGATTGGCTTCTTCAGCGCTTCACGTAGCTCTTGCTCATCAGTCGTCTGCGAGATTAGCCCACGCCATTTAAGGTCATCGATTAGATCTGTCATCTCGTATTTCACGCACCCATCATCTCTGAAAAAGCTTTGGCCTTGTCGGTGAATTCCTTCGAGTAGGCCGCGGTAACTGCTGTCGCCTCATTAATTTGTGCTTTAAAGGAAGAAGGAGAAGTTCCGCCCACTGTTGTACGTGATTCCAAGGCACCATGGACAGTGAGTACATCACGCACGTCGCCCTTAAGTGAGGGATGAATACTTGCAAACTCTTCATCTGTGAGTTGGTGCAATTGCCGGCCTGATTGCTCACAGAGAGCAACGCACTTACCTGCGGCTTCATGAGCAGCCGCAAATGGAATCTTTGCCCGAACTAAGTAATCTGCAATCTCGGTAGCAAGTGAGAAGCCAAGTGGCGCAGATAGCGCCATCTTTTCGCGGTCAAAATCAGTTGTAGCAACCATTCCCGTTACTGCAGGAAGAACTAGAAGTACTGTATCGATGGAATCAAAGAGCGGCTCTTTATCTTCTTGTAGATCGCGGTTATAGGCAAAAGGTAGACCTTTTAGCATTGTGAGAACACCAGTGAGATTTCCAACCAGTCGTCCTGCTTTACCGCGAGCCAGCTCTGCCATATCTGGATTCTTTTTCTGCGGCATGATCGATGAACCGGTCGAATACGCATCTGCAACCTTCGCCCATCCAAATTCAGTCGTTGCCCAAATACACCACTCTTCTCCGATACGAGATAGATGGATGCCGATCATCGAGAGAATGAAGAGCGCTTCTGCTACAAAGTCGCGATCTGAAACACCATCGATGGAGTTTGCTGCACTAGAAGTAAATCCAAGATTCTTTGCAGTTACCTCTGGTGAAAGCGGTAGAGATGAACCAGCAAGCGCTCCTGAACCCAATGGGCTAACCGATGCGCGATTGAGCCAATCGTGGATACGATCGAGGTCGCGTGAAAAACCTTGTACATGTTTAGCTAATTCGTGACCGAAGAGAACGGGTTGGGCATGCTGCAGATGGGTGAAGCCCGGAGCTGGAGCATCACCATATTCAGTAGCCTTTGCAATCAGCGCCTGCTGCAGGGCCAGAATTTGTTGAGCAACTTCGATCATATGGTCTATCGCATATAGACGAAGATCAGTCGCCACTTGATCATTGCGGGAACGACCGGCGCGAAGAGAGCCCCCGATTGCACCCAATTTTTCGGTGAGCCCACGTTCAAGAGCGCTATGCACATCCTCATCCGATTCGATTGCGACAAACTTTCCAGAAGCAACCTCTGTGATGAGCTCCTTAAGAGCGCCTCGAATTTCTTCGGATACAGAATCTGCAAGTAATCCACTTGATTGCAAGACGGCTAGATGGGCGAGCGAGGAGCGCAAGTCATACGGAGCTAAGCGCCAATCAAAATGCACGCTACGCGAGAGTGCAAAAACTGCGTCAGCTGGTGCTTGCGAGAATCTTCCACCCCAGAGCGCCATTACTTACTTCCTCTTCTCTTAATCCCGCCGTAAGCGAGCAATTCTTTCGCGAGTTGGGCTCCACCGCTCGCTTTTCTCGATACAACAAGAACCGTGTCGTCACCGGCGATGGTGCCGATGATCTCGGATATTCCTGAATGATCTAACGAGCTTGCAAGCAATTGAGCTCCCCCAGGCGGCGTGCGCACAACGGCGAGATTGCCGCTGGCTTCTACTGAGATGATCAAATCTGATGGCACTGGCATGGTTCGAGAAATTGACTCTTCATCGCTATCTGAAATCTTGTAGACCGATTCGCCCGATTGAGAACGGCCACGGACAGCGCCGATTTCCTCAAGATCGCGACTGGCTGTTGCTTGTGTGACCACAAACCCTGCCTTCTTCAATTGCTTAACGAGATCCGATTGTGAATGAATCAATCCAGCCTTAATCAGTGAAATCGCCTTCGCACGACGAGCAGTAACGCTAGACATGAGTTGCCTCCTGGAGTGCTTTGCTAAAAATCCCCACAAACTTCTGGGCTTGCTTCATCGAAACATTGAGAGCTGGAGCTAATCGAATGGTGGAATCACCAGGTGCGTTGATGAGGGCTCCAAACTCTTGGCACTTCTTCACCACCAGTTTGGCCACCGGTTTTTCTAGAGTCAGACCGAGAAGCAGGCCTGCGCCACGAACTTCTGTTACTCCAGGAACGAGAGCAAGCTCTGCGAGTAGAAAGCCGCCTACTTCATCTACATTCTGGAAAGTCTTCTCCTTCTCAATGGAGGAGATGACGGCCAGCGCTGCGGCTGTTGCTACTGGATTGCCTCCAAAAGTTGAGCCATGGTCACCTGCTGCAAATAGCTTCGACGCAGAACCGAGGGCGATCATTGCGCCAAGCGGAAGTCCGCCACCAAGCCCTTTTGCAAGTGTGATGACATCTGGTTTGATGCCCGAATATTCATAGCCAAACCAATCACCTGTACGACCCATGCCAGTTTGCACGCAATCAAAAACTAGAAGTACACCATTCTCATCACAGTATTGACGAAGATTCTT
>CAZHPQ010000034.1:0-7241 GCA_964533845.1 uncultured Candidatus Planktophila sp. | reverse complement strand
CGGTCATTTTCTGTAACTTTTCAGCCAGCTCTAACACATTTGGATGGGCGTAGAAATTACTGACATGGCCCAGCGTTGAAATCTGCTTACTTACCGCTTTAACAATTGCGGGATGGGCATGTCCCAACACATTGGTAGCGATTCCAGCTAGGAAATCGAGATAGGTGTTTCCACTAGCGTCCTTAACAACCGATCCTTTGCCTGAGACAAGTTCGATAGTTGGAGTGCCGTAGTTATCTTGAATAGCTCTCTGCCAACGCTTCATGCGACCACCAATGTTCCGCCTACACCTAAGAGGGCGCCCTTAAGAGCCGATGGATTTGTTCCATCGATAATTCGTATCGCCTTTGCACCTGCTGCAATCGCTTCGAGACAGGCTTGTACTTTAGGTGCCATCCCCTCAGCGAAGCTGGCTTTGAGAGAGTCGAGCTCTTGGGCAGAGATTGATTCAATCAGTGAACCTCTGTCAGGCCAATTCCTATAGATTCCTTCTACATCAGTCATGATGATGAGCGATTGTGCATCGAGCGCTCCCGCTATTGCTGCTGCTGCCAAATCCGCATTGACATTAAAGCCCCGTGCGCCATCTTCACTTTTCGCTATTGGCGAGATGACTGGAACCTTTCCTGCAGCAACAAGCTCACTTACTGCTTCAGGATTCACTGAAGAAATCACTCCCACCAGGCCGAGATCAGCGGGGGTCCCGTCGACCAAAGTGGTGAGAGCCTCAGCTACAAGCGTTCTCGAAGTTCTTCCCGAGATAGCAACAGCGTTCACTCCATGATCATTGAGTGAACGAGCCACTGATGGGCCCACCTCATTTGTTAACACTCTCTCAACGACATCAAAAGTTTCAGGGGTTGTGACTCTAAATCCACCGACAAAAGATGTCTCGATACCCGCGGCTTTCAGCGCCGCACTGATCTGAGGGCCACCACCGTGAACAATTACTGGGCTGACACCTGTTGCAATAGCCTCCGAGATAGCGTGAGCAAAAGCTCCGTGTTCATCAGTCATAGCGTGGCCACCAAATTTAATGACAATCATGTCGAGTATGCCGAATTCTCATGTACATAATCGTGAGATAAATCGTTGGTCATGACTGTCGCTGCTGCACTGCCCATATTGAGGTTAACTTCAAGATTAACTAGGCGATTGGTGAATGAAACCAAGTTTTTATCTTCAAAAGGTGCTGAGTTTTTTGCGACGTGTATGCCATTGAGAATGACATCAATATTAAGAGCATCCATCTGCGCATCAGCAGTTCCCACCGCCGCCAATACTCGTCCCCAGTTGGGATCAGCCCCGAAGATGGCGCACTTCAGGAGATTGTTTCGCGCACAGGCACGTGCAACTTCCACCGCCTCTTGCTCTGTTGCAGCGCCCTTAACAGTAATTGATACGGTCTTAGTTGAGCCTTCTGCATCTGCGATGAGTTGAGCAGCAAGCGAACCACAGATTTCCATTAAGGCGCTCTCTAACTCAACATCTGAAAGTGAAATATCAGAAGCCCCGCTTCCCATAAGCAGAACAGTGTCATTAGTTGATGTGCAGCCATCTGAATCGATTCGGTTATAAGTGCGATCGGTGACACGCTCGAAGATCTCTTGCGCACCTTCCGGCAAAATTGCGTCAGTCATGATTACCGAGAGCATCGTTGCCAGAGCTGGAGCAAGCATCCCAGCTCCCTTTGCTATTCCAGCGAACTGAACACCTTTGATCGATGTTGTGGCTACTTTCGGCACGCTATCTGTTGTCATGATCGCGCGCGATACATCATCGAGTGAATCCATCTTGAGACGCAGCGCTATAGACTCTAATCCATTGAGAATCTTCGGCATAGGCAGACGTTCTCCTATAAGTCCGGTTGAACAGACCACCACTTCTCCTGAAGAAATTCCTAAGAGCTCTCCTACTTTCTCTGCTGTGTGGTGTGTGTCCGCGAAACCTTGTGGGCCTGTACAGGCATTTGCGCCACCAGAATTAAGGACGGCAGCTCGTACCAATTTCCCTTTTGTCACTTCGCGTGACCAGATTACTGGCGCTGCAACCACTTTATTGCTGGTGTAGACGGCAGCAGCGTCATAACGAGGACCAGTATTCTCAATAAGAGTGAGATCTAACGCTCCCGATGATTTCAATCCAGCAGCTACGGCGCCTCCACGGAAGCCTTTTGGTAGAGCGTTCATACGCCAAGCCCATCAAAGCGCAGTCCTGCTTCTTCATCTAAGCCGCACATGAGGTTTGCGTTCTGGATTGCTTGCGCAGCAGCTCCTTTTCCGAGGTTATCAATTGCTACAGAAACAACTAAACGGGAGGTGTGCGAGTCGACAGCAACCTGAATCTGCGCATGGTTGGAGCCAGTAAGTGCACTTGTCTTGGGCATAACTCCGATGGGAAGAACGGTCACAAATTGTGAGTCAGTAAAGTAATTTGAATAAAGCGTATGTACTTCTTCGGTAGAGGTAGCCTTCGTCAATTTTGCGGTAATTGTCGAGAGAATCCCCCGGGGCATTGGGGCAAGGATGGGCGTGAATGAGATCTTTGCGGCAGTTCCTGACACCTTAGTAAGCGCCTGTTCAATCTCAGGAGTGTGCTGATGAACTCCTCCAAATTTGTAAGAAGTTAAGGATCCGGCAACCTCACTAGCAATGAGATTGATCTTGGCACTTCTTCCCGCACCTGTTGTTCCAGAGGCGGCAACCACTACAACATCCGATAAATCAGCAATCGAAGATGCAGGAGCAGCTCCCAGTGCAATAGATGTTGCATAGCAACCTGGATTGGCAACCTTTGTAGATTTTGAAATTAAAGTTTTGAAGGGCTCGATATCAGCAAGGCCATATGTCCAAGCTCCGGCGTAATCCCCGCCGTAATACTTACTCCACTGCTGCGCACTCTCTAATCGGAAATCTGCACCCAGATCAACAAGCTTTGCGCTCGTTGGTAGTGAAGCAATGACCTTTGCTGATTCTCCATGTGGGAGCGCCAAGAAGATGAGGTCACACGAAAGAAAGTCCGAAGGTGAAAAGGCGCTGAACTTCTTCCCGGCATAGCTCTGTAATTGCGGGTGCACCGAAGTGATCTGCTCCCCCGCATTTGTGTGGGCTGTGATGGCATCTACTTTGAATTGGGGATGAAATGCCAAAAGGCGCAGAAGTTCGCCCCCTGCATAACCGCTAGCTCCTACAACACCAATTTTCATGGTGCCAGAATAGCATAAATATGCATCGCTTTGCATATTTATGCAGTACGGAGAATAGCTCCTGTAGCTTTTGCCGCCTCAGCGACCGCGGCTTCCCGCATCCTTGTCACTTCTGCGCCAGTCAGAGTTCGATCTGGAGAACGGAATACGAGGGAGAAAGCTAACGAGATCTTGCCATCGCCTAGTTTGTCGTAGCGATCAAAGAGAGTGATGGACTCAAGTAGGTCGCCAGCGCCTTCGCGCAAGGCGGCTTCAACCTGAGAAGCAGTCACATCAGCGTCCACGATGAGCGCTACATCTTGAAGGGCAGCAGGCATAGTCCCCACAGTTGTGGGACGTACAAGTTCCGAATCTGGAAGCGCACTCAAACCAACTGCGAAAGCTACCGAGCGCTCCGGTAGGCCGTACTTAGCCACAATCCGAGGATGAAGTTCACCCGCATGAGCAACAGCCTTTCCATCAACTATCAATTCGGCGCAACGACCTGGATGCCAAGGCGCGAAGTCAGAACGCTTAATTGTCCATTCAAGGTTGCAGAGTTCGAGAATGTCTTGGGCAAATGCAATTGCATCCTGCCAGTTATAGGCACGAGCTTTTCCTTGCCAATCCTCGTTCTCGCTCTTTCCAACGAGGAGTCCTGCAACGTGATAAGCCTGAGGTGGAACACTTTCAAAGATTTCACTGATGATCTTCTGATCAGGGCGCTTTGACAAATTAGGAGATATAAAGGGCACTAGTTTCTGAGAACTACGGAAGATGGAGCCCATCTCAAAGATTGCGAAATCTTTTGCGCCACGGCTGATATTACGTTGGGCTACTTCAATCAGGCCAGGAACCAGATGCACTCGCATCAATGGGAACTCTTCTGACATTGGATTGGCGATGCGATAAGTGGCAGCTCGCTCTCCTACAAATCCCATGAAATCAATGGTCTCTTGATTGGTGAATGGGAAGGTTTGGACTTCAGCTAGTCCACGGCTTGCCAGCGCATGAGCGATAGCGCGACGGCGCTTTTGGGTCGAAGTAAGAGATGCATGCTTTGGGCGAGGTGGCAAGATCGATGGAATCTTGTCGTAACCGATCATGCGGGCTACTTCCTCAGCAAAATCTGCAGACGTTAGCAAGTCTGAGCGCCATGCTGGTGGATCTACTTCAAAAGTTTTCTCGTTCACATCGCAACCAATAGTGCGCAGAATTGCAGCAATCTCTTTCGGTGATACCTCGACTCCAAGGATGCGAGCAATAAAGTCAGGATCGACTTTCACAATCGGAGCAAAGCGTGGTTCTCCATCAACCACTGTTGCCACATGTTGCGCAGAACTATTCTCAGTCAGAAGCTGCACGAAGCGAGCAGATGCAAATTGAGCAAGAGAAGGGTCAACACCACGTTCTAGACGGCGTGAAGCCTCTGATGACAATTTGTGGCGACGTGAATTTTTGGCAACACATACGGGATCAAAACGGACTGCCTCAAGAGCTATCTCTGTTGTTGATTCAGAGATTTCAGATGAGGCGCCACCCATTGTTCCGGCCAACGCTAGTGGCTGTTCATCATCGCAGACCATGAGGTCGTCTGGATCCAATTGGCGTACTTGACCATCTAAAGTTGTGAAAGGTTGAGCCTTCCCAGCGCGTTTAATGGTGAGCCCGCCCTTGATCTTTGACTTATCAAAGGCGTGCAGTGGTTGACCAAGTTCAAGCATGACATAGTTGGTGACATCAACGACGAGTGAGATAGAGCGCATCCCCATCTTCTCGATACGACGTCTCATCCATAGTGGAGTCGTCGCTGATGAATCAAAGTTAGAGAGAGTGCGGAGATAAAAAACTGATGCCGTAGATGCATCAGCAATCTTTGCTGTAACTCCTTTACCTGTTTCCGCGAAGGAAAGTTCTCGAAGCGCATCGACAGGATCCTTAAATTGCAAACCTAGTGAACCAGCGACTTCCCGAGCGATACCGCGGATACTGAGCGCGTAGCCGCGATCAGGGTTTACGGCGATATCAAAGATGACATCGTTAATCATTAGTCCAGCGATTGCATCTTCGCCAATCTTTACTGAGCCTTCAGCGAAGGTCATAATGCCTGAATGATCGTCTCCTAGCCCAAGTTCGCGAGCTGAGCAGATCATTCCGTTTGAAGTCTTGCCGTAAGTTTCACGTGCGCCAATAGCGAAGTTACCCGGTAGGACCGCACCTGGGAGTGCGGCAACGATCGAGTCACCGACTACAAAGTTGGTTGCGCCACATATGACGTAGCGAGTCTCATTCTCGCCACAATCCAGTCCAACATATCGAACGGGCTTCTTAAATTCAGTGAGCTCTTCAATGCTCAGCACCTTAGCGAATACGAGAGGGCCAGTTAGATCAGCTCCCTGTGTGATGATTTCTTCGACTTCGAAGCCCACGCGAATTAGCGCATCAGAGATCTCTTCTGCAGTAATTGATGCAGGAATATCAACAAATTCTTGAATCCAAGATAAAGGAGCGCGCATTTAGAGTCCGACTCCAAACTGGCGAGTGAAACGAAGGTCGCCCTCAACGATGTCGTGCATATCGGTTATTCCATGACGAACCATCAATGTGCGCTCAAGACCCATACCAAAGGCAAAACCTGTGTAAACATCGTTATCTATTCCGCAGGTTGTAAGCACCTTGGGGTTAACCATTCCGCAGCCACCCCATTCAATCCAGCGACCATTGAAGAAGATATCTACTTCAGCGCTTGGCTCGGTAAATGGGAAGAATGATGGACGAAGGCGAGTGACAACATCAGGGCCGAACATGTGGCGGGCAAAATTATCGAGAGTGCCTTTAAGGTGGGCCATCGTAATTCCCTTATCGATGACGAGACCTTCAACCTGGTGGAATACGGGGCTATGCGTGGCATCTAGTTCATCAGCACGAAAAGTACGACCTGGGCAGATCATATAGATCGGAGGTTGTTGAGTAAGCATTGTGCGAATTTGAACTGGTGATGTTTGAGTGCGAAGTACGATCCCAGATTCAATAGGTTCGATAAAGAAAGTATCTTGCATTGTTCGCGCCGGGTGATCTGCCGGGATATTAAGGGCATCAAAGTTAAGCCAACCTGATTCAAGTTCTGGTCCTTCTTCAACTGAGAACCCTTGCTCGATAAAGAAATCTGATACTTCATTCTTGATAATTGTTATCGGATGCAGCCCACCACGGTGGCGTCTTTGTACCGGAAGCGTAATATCCACGACTTCTTCGAGAAGAACTTTCTCATCCCGTTCTGCTTCTAACTTCTCAGTTGCTAACGCTAGGGCCTTGGCGATCTCAGCCTTGGCATCTCCAATAAGTTTTCCAGCCGATGCCTTCTCTTCTGGCGAAAGTGAACCGAGGGCACGACTAGCCAATGAAACGGGAGCCTTATCTCCTGTATGCGCAAGACGGGCAACCTTAAGAGCCTCGAGGTCAGATGCGGCGGCAAAAGCCTTCTGAGCATCGCTTATCCACGATGCAATATCTGCCGGATTCATGGCGCTAATTCTAACCCGCAACCTTTGTAGAAAGGGTGAACATTACGATAGAGGCGGCTGCCGATAAGTTGAGACTCTCAGCGCGACCTGCCATTGGAATCGTCACCTCAGTTACCGATTCACCCAACGCTACTGCATCTACTCCCCTAGCCTCATTGCCAAAGATTGCTATGCAATCACCTGAAATTGCGACATCGAGAATTGATGTTGTCGCATGTGAAGAGAGAAGCAATTTCTGAATATCCGGAAACTGATTAGTAATTGATGAGAAAGGTATACCTTCATATACAGGTACATTCCACAGCGACCCAGCTGTTGAACGAACGACCTTTGGTGAATACATGTCCACTGAATCCGGTGATGTTATTACTGCAGAGATGCCCATCGCGTCGGCTGTGCGCAGAATAGTTCCAGCGTTACCTGGATCTTGAATTTCATGAAGATAGATGAAGCGAGAAGTGCCCGTCTCTTTAAGCTCTGAAATCTCCAACTCAGGTTTGTAGCATAGCGAGATTAAACCTTGCGGCGATACA
>CAZHPQ010000033.1:0-11660 GCA_964533845.1 uncultured Candidatus Planktophila sp. | reverse complement strand
AAGGTGATATCGCTAAGGGCTATCGCGATTGGCCCACTGATTTACATCTGACCCCTGAATCTCTCGGAGAGCCACTAGCAACACAAGGTTTTATCCGCGAACTCCGCGATCTGATTATGCGCGCCAACGAACGTGGATTAACTCCGAAGAAGCTGGCAGAACGTGGCAAGCAGTTAGGTGAAAAATATTGGCCAGCTGCTGCAGATTTCTGGCAACGTTACTTAGGCGCCATGGTTTTGCAAGAAATCTCAGCGGGTGATTCCAAGATGCGCATTGATCCATCTGAAATCATCAATAGCGCAATAAATCATTTAGACCGCCATCCAGAATTATTGGCTGAAGTACGTACGCGTTTTAGCACCATCATCATTGATGAATTTCAAGAGAGTGATCCGGCGCAACGTAAATTGCTTGATTTGATTGCGCCAAATGACTTAGTCATCGTTGCAGACCCTGCCAGCGCTGTTGGGCGCTTTCGTGGCGCTGACCCTGAAGGTGTGCCTGCGGCCCTTAATCGTTACCGCGAAATCGGTGCCCGTGAAATTACTCTGACTGAAAATTTCCGTGGTACGCCCAATTCACAGGCAGCTCTCTTTGCCAGCGAATCTGAAGAAGCGCAATACATCGCATACCAATTTAAGCGCGCACATCTCATGCAGGGCGTTCCATATTCAGAGATGGCTGTCATTGTGCGATCACATGGCCAGGTCGCATCCAGTATCCGTCGCGCCTTTGCCCAAGTAGGTATTCCTGCTGCTGGCGATGTTGAGGCGCTAGCCAATAACGCTGCCATTGCACCTTTTCTTCTCCTTGCTCGCGTTGCAACTGGTGCACAGCCACTTAATTTAGAGACTGCTGAAAAGTTACTTACCAGCGAATTCGGTGGAGCAACCTCGGTCTCACTTAGGCGTACTCGTGCTGCGCTCTTAGCCGCACGCGATGAAGCGTCAGATAAGCGAAGCGGTACGCAATTAATTCTCGATGCCATTGTGACTGGTGATATCGCGATCGAAGATTCAGCGGAGTTATTGCGCATACATACTCTGCTAGCTGCTGCCAAGAAATCGTTAGCCAAGAAGAACGCCACTATTCATGATCTGCTCTGGGCAATCTGGAATAACGCGACAACCAGCGATGGCACCAAAGTATCTGATGCCTGGAAAGCTGCAGCTCTTCGAGGTGGTTCCCGTGGAGCGCAAGCAGATCGTGATCTCGATGCGATGATTCAGCTCTTTGACTCTGCCGCACGCCATATCGAACGTTTTCCAGGAGCTGACCCAGATATCTTCCTTGCTGAAATTGCCAACGAAACAATTGTCGCCGACCTTATTACTGCGCGCGGAGTACGTCCCGATGTCGTTGAAATCCTTACCGTGCACTCGGCCAAAGGACGACAGTGGCGCTATGTTGCAGTTGCCGGCGTACAAGAAGGCGCTTGGCCAAATCTCAAACAACGTAGCTCCCTCTTAGGCGCTGAACGGCTCGTCGAACGCGTCAGACATGGCGATGAACTAGCGCAAGAAGCGCTCAGCGCAATCGCCGCTGAATCACTTGCTCAAGATGAAGCGCGACTCTTTCATGTTGCAACCACTCGCGCTAGCAAATCTCTTCTTGTCACAGCCCTAACCCGTGAAGATGAATCACCATCAATCTTCTTTGAAGAGTTCGCACAGTTGCATAATCAAGAGGGTTTATTGCGTGAAGTTCCACGACCTCTCACTGTTGCAGCTCTCGTTTCAACGCTGCGCCGAGAAGTCTTCTTGCACCAAAATCAACAAGCTGCAGCGCTTCTTAAAACGCTCGGGGGCGAAGGAATTCATCTCGCCGAACCTGAGAATTGGTTAGGTGCAACACCGCTTTCCACTGATGCACCGGTTATTGATCCAGACTCGCAAGTACCAGTTTCACCATCTTCTGCTGAGAGCTTTACCGATTGTGGGCTGAAATGGTTCCTGGAAAAGAGTGGTGGAAGAAATGGTGATTCCACAGCGCAGCTACTTGGCTCTGTTATTCACGAATTTGCCCGCATCAAAGTGGAAGAACCTGGCATTACAGATGCACAGTTACAAGAAAAACTCATTGAAGCATGGCCGCTGATTGACGATAGCCAAGGTTGGATTAGCGCTGCATCCCTACATCGCGCCCGCCGTATGTTGGAACGATTTGCGCAGTATCACCGAGAATCTAAGCGCGATATTGCCGGTGTAGAAATGAGTTTTACCGTCACTGTAGGCAGGGCGACCATTAAAGGAAACGTTGATCGCATTGAAGTAGATAGCGATGGCAAGTACTACATCATCGATTTTAAGACAGGCAAGAACGTCATCTCAAAAAACGATGCAGCTGAAAACTTGCAGCTCGCCTGTTACCAACTTGGCGTCATTCTCGATGGCTTTGCTGGCAAATTATCGGGCACTGAAGTCTCTGGGTCAGAACTTGTCTTCTTAGCAAATAACACCCAGAAGGTAACCACGCGCGAACGTGCGCCTATCGATACTGCTGATATTCAAGAAACAATTGCAACTATTGCAGAGGGCATGGGAGGTGCATCCTTTATCGCTCGCAAGAACGATATGTGCACTAGATGTAACGTCAAACCGCTCTGCCCACTTCATCTTGAAGGAAGGGCGGTGCATCAATGAAAGAGATTTATAGCCCAGATCGCATCGCTGAAATGATCATGACGATTGATCCTGACTTCTATCTACCTAGCGATGAGCAACGCCCAATCATTTCGATTGATACCAATCCACTCGAACCGGCAGTTGTCATTGCAGGCGCTGGTTCAGGTAAGACTGAAACGATGGCTGCCCGCGTTGTCTATCTCGTTGCCAATCAATGTGCTCGCCCCGATCAGATTCTCGGTCTTACCTTTACTCGAAAAGCAGCGGGCGAACTCAATACTCGTATCCGCAAACGCCTTCGCCAATTCCAGCAGGCGCAAGATAAAGCAGGAATTGAACGTACCTTCACGAGCTTAGAAACGGCAGTTACTACCTATCATTCATATGCCGGCCGCCTCTTAAGCGAACATGCCATCCGCTATGGAATTGATGCTGATGTGCAGCCGCTCGGTGAAGCAGCGCTCTGGATGTCTGCCAATAAGTTAGTTCGCGAATGGGATAACGGAACATTTGCAACAGATGATGCCGTCAGCACAGTTGTCAAGGATTTACTGGGGCTGACATCAATGGTAATTGAACATCGTGTTTCACTCGATGCAATTCGCGCCGCTGATGAAGAAGTCTTACAGCAACTCTCGCAGATGACAGGGGCTACCAATGAAGAGACTAGACGAGTAGCTAAAGTTCTCAATCAACGTATTGCGATGCTGCCGATGGTGACAGCCTTTATTGAATCTCGTCGCCAATCTGGCGAGCTTTCTTATGATGATCAAATTGCGCTGGCTGCAGATATCGCCGTTAACTTTCCAGATGTAGGTGCGCTCGAACGCGGTAAATATCCGGTTGTCTTGCTGGATGAATATCAAGATACATCGCAATCACAGGTGCGTATGTTGGCAGCGCTCTTTGGTGGCGGACATCCGGTGACAGCAGTGGGCGATCCATGCCAATCCATCTACACCTGGCGTGGTGCATCCGCCGGAACTATCGGCGCATTTAATAAGAACTTTCCCAAGGCTGCTGGTTCCAAGGGCGAGGATGTGTACGAACTCTTAACAACCTACCGCAACGATAAAGCAATCCTTGAACTTGCCAATGAAATCTCTGATGGCGTGCGCCAACTCGAAAGTGTGAAAGTTGAACGTTTGAAAGCGCGCAAAGGTGCGGGACCCGGAGATCTCACTTGTGGCATCTTTGAAAATTTAGAAGCTGAAAGCGTGGCAATCGCTGAGTACTTCGCACCTCTTTGGAATAACCCAGAGCGATACGTTGCAAAGAGCAAAGTTCCAAAGACTTTTGCAGTCTTGGTGCGAAAGCGCGCGCAGATTCCTTATATTCAAAGCGCACTTGCCGCAGCTGGCATTCCCTCTGAAGTCTTAGGCCTCGGTGGGCTCGTCCATGTGCCCGAAATAGCTGATTTAGTAGCGATGCTTAAGGTGCTTAACGACCCAGATGCTGGAGCATCGTTGATGCGCCATATCGCCGGAGCCCGCCTTAATTTGGGGCCGCGCGATATTGCAGCCTTGGGTCACTTTGCGCGCAAGAGATCAGAGAAGCTAAGTACCGATAGCCGCAGCATCGTAAAGAACATTGTCGCCGGAAATCCAGATTCGGCAGAGGCAGATGATCAATTTATTGGTAGTTTGATTGACGCTCTTGATGAGATAGAAAAGTGCGATCGCACAAACTTCTCTGAAGTTGGATATCAGCGACTAGCTGCTTTTGCCTCTGATTTACGCAGACTACGCTCCCGCGCATCTGCGCCCATTACAGATTTAATTGTAGAAATCGAACGTTACTTGGGTCTGGAAGCTGAAGTAATGCTGCGCGATGGTGGCACGCATGGACGACGACACCTCGATCGCTTTATGGATGAAGCAGCAAAGTTTGTTCGTAGCGGCGGCTCGCTCTCATCCTTCTTGCAATGGCTCGATGTTGCAAGCGAAGAAGAGGGTGGTCTTAAAGCCGGAACGCCAGAAGTCGACGCATCTGTTGTGCAGATTCTTACTATCCATATGTCTAAAGGCGCTGAATGGGATGTGGTTGCAGTACCTGGGCTAGCTCAAGGAACTTTCCCGGGTGCAAATAAATCAGATCCTGATAACTGGATTACCAACGAGCGACATATCCCATTTGCACTTCGTGGAGATGGCGACCTACTTCCACACTTCTCTTGGAACGCAGCAACTACCAATGCGCAGGCTAAGGCTGCTATCGAAAACTTTGCGGCAGAGTGCGTTTCTTACAAGGAACGTGAAGAGATCCGCCTGGGATACGTTGCTATGACGCGAGCACGTACCCACTTATTCTGTTCTACTTCTTATTGGCGCGATGGCGTTAAACCAGTTGCACCATCAGTGATTTATGCGAAGGTAGAAGAAGTTGCCACCAAGGTCGGAACTGTGATGGCTAGCGCTACTGCACCTGCTGATGGCGACCGCAACCCAGCGGAAAATATTGAGATTACAGCTATCTGGCCACAAGATTCGCTGGGGGATAAGCGCGCAGCCTTTAATCGAAGCGTTGAACTCGTGCGCTCTGCGCCCATTGTTAACCTTTCAGAAGCTGGAGCCGATGAAAACGGATGGGTTGAAGATGCCCGCGCCATCATCGCTGAAAATCAAGAGCTCCGGCGCGGAGCTTACGAAGTAGCTCTTCCTCCACGTCTTTCTACATCCACCTTGATTGCTCTGCATGAAGATGTAGCAGCGCTTGCTGAAAACATTCGCAGACCCATGCCTCGTGCGATGGATGAATTTTCACATCGCGGAACTGCCTTTCACCTCTGGATTGAGGGATACTTCAACGCTAAAACTCTCTTTGATGATGAAGATTTCGATACCTTGACACCACTAGCCGATGATCAGAAGCTAGAAGATCTCAAGGCGAAGTGGTTGGCATCTGACTGGGCGAAGTTGCAACCATATGCAGTTGAGGTTCCTTTTGAAACCGTCATTGCCGGAATACTTGTGCGCGGTCGAATCGATGCGGTCTATAAGACAGATGACGGTTTCGAAGTAATCGATTGGAAGACAGGTTCAAAAGAGTTGGGCGAATCTGCAGCAGTTCAGCTCGCCGTCTATCGCCTAGCCTGGGCTAAGTTGCAGGTAGTACCTGTTGAAAAAGTCTCTGCTGCATTTCATTATGTTCCGATAGATAAAACAGACCGACGAGCTGACCTCTTAACAGAGGAGCAACTCGTCGGCCTACTTAAGCTTTAGTTAGCTGAGATAGTTAGAAGATATCCAAAGTCATAACCTTGTTCCATGCAGCAACAAAGTCTTGAACAAACTTCTTATCGGCATCATCACTTGCATAAACTTCAGCAAGTGCGCGTAGCTCTGAATTTGAACCAAGCACCAAATCAGCACGGGACGCGCTCCACTTGACCTTGCCGGTCTTGCGATCATGAGCGTTATAAAGCCCATCTGCGCTAGGCGCCCATTCGTAGCTAATATCAAGGATATTGATGAAGAAGTCGTTGGTCAGTGCGCCCTTCTTCTTAGTCAATACACCGGTATTTGAACCATCGTAATTGGCGCCGATGACGCGAAGACCTCCGAGAAGTACAACTAACTCTGGTGGAGTTAAGTTAAGGAGAGCTGCCTTATCAATGAGGGCAAGCTCTGCTGGACGGTTATCAGCCTTGCTGATGTAGTTACGGAATCCATCAGCGCTTGTTTCAAGTACTGCAAAGGATGCAACATCTGTCTGCTCTTGCGTTGCATCTGTGCGACCTGGCTTAAATGGCACCTTAACCTTTGCTCCCGCGTTCTTGGCAGCGATTTCAACGCCGACACAACCTGCAAGCACAATGAGATCGGCGAGAGAGACCTTCTTTGCAGATTTCTTGTTGAAGTTGGTCTGAATCTTTTCAAGAACAGCTAGAACCTTCTTGAGTTCCTTAGGGTTGTTGGCTTCCCAATTACGTTGTGGCTCAAGGCGAATACGCGCACCGTTTGCTCCACCGCGCTTATCTGTTCCGCGGAATGATGAAGCAGATGCCCATGCTGTGACAACCATCTGCTGCACAGTTAATCCGCTGGCAGCAATACGCTTCTTAAGAAGTTCCACTTCAGCCTTACCAATTAGCTTCTTTGGCTTTGCTGGAAGTGGATCTTGCCAAATCAACTGTTCTTTTGGAACAAGAGGTCCAAGGTAGCGAGCGATTGGACCCATATCGCGGTGGGTGAGTTTGAACCACGCACGCGCAAATGCATCTGCAAAGGCATCGAGATCTTCAGCAAAGCGACGTGAAATCTTTTCGTAGGCAGGATCCATACGCATCGCCAAGTCAGTTGTGAACATAACGGGCGCATGTGTCTTACCTGCAATGTGTGCATCAGGAACAGCTTTCGCTGCTGATTCATCGGTCGGAATCCACTGTGTTGCACCTGCTGGAGACTTTGTCTGCTTCCACTCGTACTTAAAGAGCGTCTTAAAGTAGGTGTTATCCCACTTAATTGGCGTTGGAGTCCATGCACCTTCTAGACCGCTAGAAATAGTTTCTGCGCCATTTCCTTTGCCATAACTGTTCTTCCAGCCAAGGCCCATCTCTTCAAGGGGTGCACCTTCTGGTTCTGCGCCCACATATTTACCGGGATCTGCAGCACCGTGTGCTTTACCGAATGTATGTCCACCTGCAATCAGTGCCACAGTCTCTTCATCATTCATCGCCATGCGCGCAAATGTTTCGCGGATATCGCGAGCAGAAGCTAAGACATCAGGCTTTCCATCTGGACCTTCAGGGTTAACATAAATCAGACCCATCTGAACTGCAGCAAGTGGTTTCTCGAGTTCACGATCACCGCTATAGCGTTCGTTGGTAAGCCATTCTGCTTCCTTACCCCAGTAGGTGTTATCTGGTTCCCATACATCGACGCGACCGCCACCAAAACCAAAGGTCTTTAAACCCATCGAATCGAGCGCGCAATTTCCGGCAAGGATCATGAGATCTGCCCAAGAAATTTTCTTTCCGTACTTCTTCTTAATGGGCCATAAGAGTCGCCGCGCCTTATCGAGGTTTACGTTATCTGGCCAGCTATTGAGTGGTGCAAAACGTTGCAAGCCATCGCCTGCGCCACCGCGACCATCTGCTGTGCGATAGGTACCAGCGCTATGCCATGCCATGCGGATAAAGAAAGGACCGTAATGTCCATAATCTGCCGGCCACCACTCTTGTGATGTTGTCATTAACTCTTCAATATCTTTTTGAATCGCTTTGAGATTTAGCTTCTTAAACTCTTTTGCGTAATCAAAGTCTTCGCCCATTGGATCGGAGACTGGTGAATTTTGACGAAGTACTGATAGATCTAATTGGTTAGGCCACCAATCAGTGTTGTAGGTACCTTCACGATTGAGTTTGTTGCCGGTATTTACAGAGTATGGGCACTTTGCTTCAGTAGTCATACCCTTAGGTTAATCGCTGCTGAAAAAAGTGCTAATCGAAGATTTCCGCCGATAGTGGGAGATGGTCACTTATCCCAGTTCTTGAGATAGGTAGCCCTTGAAAACCACCTGTAGGCAGTTCCGGGACGAGCAGGTAATCAAATTGAATCTTGGCGCCCCAGCTTGGATAAGTGTTGGCGTTCACAAGTGATTTCCAAGAAGAGAGGGCGACTGGCAGATTTTTAGGCAGGTTGAGATCACCAAGAATTAGTGGGCGCGTATTTGTCTCGCTGGCCAGAGAAAGAGCCCACTTCTTGACGCGTTTAAGTTGCACCAAGTTAAGGATAGGTACGAAAGATAAATGTGTGTTAACAACAGTCCAACCATTTTCAAGAACTGCAGCTAACGCTAAACGTGGTTCATCTTTTACATAGATAAAGCGCGGCTTACCTTTTCCGGTTTCATCTCCTGGGACAACTAGTGGAAGTCCGAGTGGAGAATTGCCAAGATCTAAACGATGCCAACTACGGACAGGAATCTTTGAAACAATTCCGATTCCATAACTCTCGTGCATTAGCTCAGAGTGTGTTGAATCGCCCGTAATAATTTCTGGTTCGTGGCTATGTTTCTTTCGCCAACTTTCTCCGGGAGTTCCAATGACACTTGGCCCCATCGCCCAATGGCGAGTACCTAAAGCTTCTGCGATATCGCGCATCTGTGGACGTGTACCAGAGCGGGGTAAGAAGTGATCGACTTCTTGAAAGCCATAGACATCAGAGGCCAGTGATTGCACTGCAGCGGTCAAGGTGGCCTCACCCTGTCCTGGTGGAATAGCCATTCCATGCAGGAGATTCCATGAGGTGATGCGCACCCCCACAGACTAGTAACCTTCGAGCATGAGCGCGATAAATCAAGGGCCATCCCATATCGATCGCGCTGGCGAACTCAGAACTAATAAAGAGACGCTTGAACTTCTCTGGAGTAAGGCGCACATACTGCACTGCGTCGATGGGCGTATTTCATCTCGCGCAGGCGCTCTCGCTTTTCAAAACGCATCAGATATTGCAACGATGCAGGCAAGTGGTGAATTCGCTGAAGGTTCGCGCTACTTTCTAGGACAAGATCCAGTATCGCGCGCTCCATTTTTTGCATGGGATACCTCATGGAAATCATCACATAGCGAAGATGAACTGAAGACAATTTCTCAAGAGCGAGGCCTGGCGACGTTACGCGAATTGGGTGGATCTCTCAGCGGTCAAGAGATGGAACTTTCGCTGCATGCCATCGCCTTAAGCAATTGGCATCGCGCTCATCCGATGTGTCCGCGTTGTGGCGGTCCAACTCGTGTTGATCTTGGTGGAGCGGCACGTTTATGTGAAGTAGATGGATCGCAACATCATCCGCGCACAGATTCAGCAGTCATTGTTCTCATTAAAGATCGTAGCGATCGCATCTTGCTGGGCCATCAACCAGTGTGGCCTGAGGGTCGATACTCAACATTTGCAGGATTCCTTGAACCCGGTGAAACCTTTGAACAATGTGTATCACGCGAGGTCTTAGAAGAATCTGGCGTGAGCGTTTCAGAGATTACTTACTTGGGTTCACAACCATGGCCATTTCCAGCAAGCATCATGATTGCCTTTGAAGCACTTACCGATAACCCGGAAGTTGCGCGTGGTGACGGTGAAGAAATTACTGATGTGAAGTGGTTTACGCGCGCAGAACTTTTAGCTGCAGCAGGCGATGGCTCGCTCTTACTCCCACCGACAATGTCAGTTGCCCGCAAGATGATTGAAAGATGGCTCGGGCAGAGCGCACCCGGTGGCGAAACGTGGCGTTAAAAACATGTCGCTAGAAGATGAAATTCTGGCAGCTCTCGATCCTGATCAAAGAGCAGTTGCTTTAGCTACCCGCGGACCGGTCTGCGTAATCGCAGGTGCCGGTACCGGTAAGACTCGTGCAATTACACATCGCATTGCATATGCAGTTGCCATCGGCACAATGGATCCGGCAAAGGTGTTGGCGCTGACCTTTACCGCAAAAGCTGCTGGCGAAATGCGTACTCGTCTGCGCTCCCTGAGCGTTCCAACAGTTGCCGCGCGCACAATTCACTCAGCAGCTCTGAAGCAGTTGCTCTACTTCTGGCCCAGCGTCTTTGGTGGCCGCACGCCAGATTTGGTCACGACCAAGACTGGTTTTCTGACTGAAGCGATTAATCGTGCGGGTTTAAGCGGCTCACTGCGTGCTACCAATCGCGAATTGATGCGCGATATTGCATCTGAAATTGAATGGGCAAAGGTTTCACAAGTTGCGCCTCCTGATTTTGTCGATGAGATTAGTAAGCGAAGCCAGAAGCCACGTGTGTTGCCAGAGCAGCTTGTGCAGATCTACACCGCCTATGAATCCATTAAGAAGCAAGAGTTAGCAATTGATTTTGAGGATGTTCTCTTACTCTGCGCTGCCATGTTGGAAGAAGAGCGAGATGTGCGCGAGCGAGTACAAGATCAGTACCGCTACTTCACCATTGATGAATATCAGGATATTTCGCCAATTCAGCAGCGGCTGATTAATGCATGGCTCGGAACCCGCAAAGATATTTGTGTAGTTGGAGATCCTGCGCAGACGATTTACTCATTTGCGGGCGCAACGCCAGTTTTCTTAAATACCTTTACCCAACGTTTTCCAGAAGCTGAGGTAATTCGTCTCAGCACGGGTTATCGCTCTACCCCTGAAATCACCTTTGCTGCCAATGCGTTATTGCGCGTTGGCCAGATGGGGCAAGAGCTTGTGGCCCAAAACGATCATGGTTCTAAACCAACAGTCTCAGCCTATGCAGATGAGGAGGCAGAGATTGCTGGAGTTCTCGCAGATATCACGTCGTTGTTAACTGCAGGAACTGCTCCGCAAGAGATAGCCATTTTGGCGCGTACTAATGCGCAACTTAAGGTCGCTGAGAAACAGATGCTTAAACTCAACCTTCCATACCAAGTGCGTAGTACCGAACGATTCTTTGATCGTAAAGAAGTGCGTGACTTCTTGAAAGAGGTGCGTAAAGCATCTGTTATTCCGGCTGAAGGTCAGGGCTGGATTGATGAGCTACGTTCATTGGCGCAGCCTTATTTAACGGGTGAAACTATCGATGGCATCGCAGCGTTGCTGCATTTAGCGCGCGAACTCGATAGCGATACTTCATTTAATCCAAAGACCTTGCGTGGTTATCTACGAGAAGTTGAAGATCGCGTGCAGCAAAATAATCCACCAACAATGCCGGTCATCACTTTGGCAACGTTGCATGCGGCCAAAGGCTTGGAATGGGAGCGCGTCTTTCTTATCGGCGCATCCGATGGCCAGCTTCCGGTTGCCGATGCGCCACTTGATGAAGAGCGCCGCCTTTTCTATGTGGGTATTACGCGAGCGAAAGCAGATCTACATATTTCCTATAAGCGCAGCCCCAGCCCATTCCTGCGTGAATCAGGGTTACTCGCCAGTTCCTAGGGGATTTAATTCACTTGCCAGAATCGATAGTCCTCGCGTACCCTTGGCACTTCACCATCGAAAATCGATAAGAAAGAAGGAGTTGAGATGAATTCACTATTCACATCAACACTTACAGCAGGCGCACGCGCTGCTGTTCCTTCTGCTGCTCAC
>CAZHPQ010000032.1:10732-11840 GCA_964533845.1 uncultured Candidatus Planktophila sp. | reverse complement strand
GTACCTTTCTCCGTATGAGAATTGCCGTTCCCAAAGAGATTCGCGATGGTGAAAAGCGTGTAGCGCTCGTGCCAGATGTCATCAATAAATTGACTCGACTTGGCTATGAAGTAGTCATCGAATCAGGTGCAGGCAATTATTCGCAGGCAACCGATGATCTCTACACGGCAGCGGGTGCCACAGTAAAGAGCGGCAACGTCATCAGCGATGCAGATGTAGTTCTCTCTGTTACCTCCCTTACGCCAACGCAGATGAAGACCCTCAAGAAGGGTGCAGTCACAATCTCTTTCCTCTCACCAGTTACTGGCGTTGATTCCATTGAAGCAGCAACGGCAGCTGGGGTAACGGCTTTCTCACTTGAGCTTGTTCCACGAATTTCTCGTGCACAGTCAATGGATGCGCTGACATCACAAGCGCTCTGTGCCGGCTATCGCGCAGCGCTCGTTGGCGCAGAACTTTCTCCACGATTCTTCCCGATGTTGATGACAGCAGCGGGCACTGTGACGCCAGCACAAGTTTTAGTACTTGGTGCAGGCGTTGCCGGTCTGCAAGCGATTGCAACAGCGCGCCGCCTCGGTGGAGTTGTCAGCGCTTACGACGTGCGCCCATCTTCTGCCGATGAAGTGAAGTCAATGGGTGCAACATTTATCAACCTCGAACTTGAAGCACTTGAAGGCGCTGGCGGTTATGCGCGCGAGATGACTGAAGAACGCGCTGCCAAGCAACGTGAACTCCTAACTCCTTATATTGCCAAGTCACATGTCGTGATTACAACTGCCGCTGTTCCTGGTCGCACTGCACCTCGCTTGATGACAGCGCAGATGGTGGATGCGATGGAAGCTGGAACCATCATCGTTGATCTAGCTGCAGAAACAGGCGGAAACGTTGAAGGATCAAAGCCTGGTGAAATTGTTGTTACTGCAAAGGGAGTTCAGATCTGGGGCGGAAAAGATGTTCCAAGCCAGCTGCCATTCCACGCATCTAGCTTGTACTCACGCAACGTTGTCAATCTTTTAACTTTGATGACCACTCCAAGTAAAGATGGCGCACCTGTAGCGCTCAATATTGATTTCACCGATGAAATTATTGATAAATCTGCCCTCTGTCA
>CAZHPQ010000032.1:9016-10632 GCA_964533845.1 uncultured Candidatus Planktophila sp. | reverse complement strand
ATGGATGCAATCGCAATCATCTCCATCTTCGTACTCGCAGTATTTGTGGGCTTTGAAGTTGTCTCTAAGGTTTCATCAACGCTCCACACCCCTCTGATGTCTGGTGCAAATGCAATCCATGGCGTGATCCTCGTGGGCGCAATCATCGTCGCTGATCACAGCAAAACTAACCTTGAACTTGGCTTATCTCTTGCAGCGATTGTTCTTGCGACAATCAATATGGTCGGTGGCTTCGTTGTTACCGACAGAATGCTGGAGATGTTTAAAGTGAAGAAGAACGACAGCGCTAAGGGAGGCGAATAATGAATAGCACTCTCTATAGCCTGATTGGTCTGGCAGCAGGTGTTGCCTTTATTTTGGCTCTTAAGGGCCTGTCTCATCCTAAGACTGCGCGACGTGGAAATCTCATCGGTGCATTCGGTGCAACCGTCGCCACACTTGCAGTGTTCTTTTATGGAGCTCCGCTCAATAATCTTGGGTGGATCGTTGGCGCAATCGCAGTAGGACTTGTAATTGGTGTCCCAGCTGCTCGAAAAGTTGAGATGACACAGATGCCGCAGCTTGTTGCACTCTTTAACGGCGTTGGCGGAGGAGCCGCAGCCCTCGTTGCTATCGTGGAATATCTCAACCTTGGCGCAGAAGCCACAACTGCTGAAGTTATCTTCACAGTCTTTACCGTTGTCGTAGGTTGTGTCTCTTTCAGCGGATCGATCATCACCTTTATGAAACTCCAAGAGTTGATGACTACACGACCAGTTGTATTCCCTGGCGGACGTTTTGTTATTGCTGCGACTCTTGCTGCAACGCTTGGAGTTTCAGTCTGGGTGGTTGTTGCTCTTGGAACCACACCTCTACTGGTACTCGCGGTGCTCTCACTTATCTTTGGTGTGCTCTTCGTGCTTCCGGTTGGCGGCGCAGATGTTCCAATCGTTATCTCACTTCTTAACGCATTTACTGGTCTGACCGTTGCAGCAAGTGGTTACGTGCTCTCATCAACGCTTCTCATCATCGCCGGAACTCTGGTCGGTGCATCTGGAACCATCCTTACTCGTTTGATGGCAGAAGCGATGGGCCGTTCACTCTTTGGAACTCTTTTCGGTGCATTTACTGCAAAGCCACAAGAAGCATCAGGTTCAGCAGAAGAACGCCCAGTGCGTTCAGGTTCTGCTGATGACGTTGCAATCTTGCTCAACTATGCGCGTCGCGTTGTCATCGTTCCTGGCTTCGGTCTAGCTGTTGCACAGGCGCAGCACACAGTGCGCGAACTTGCAGATTTGATGATCTCTAAGGGAATTGATGTTGCCTACGGAATTCACCCAGTTGCAGGTCGCATGCCAGGACATATGAACGTGCTTCTTGCAGAAGCAAATGTTCCTTACGATCAGCTAGCTGAGATGGATGAAGTGAATCCAACTTTCGGTCAGACAGATGTTGCAATTGTTATCGGTGCAAACGATGTCGTGAACCCTGCAGCGCAGACAACTCCAGGATGTCCTATCTATGGAATGCCAATTCTTGAAGTCAATAACGCTGCCAACATCATCTTCCTGAAGCGCTCAATGCGCCCAGGATTTGCTGGTATCGAGAATGAACTTCTCTATGATCCAAAGACAATG
>CAZHPQ010000032.1:0-8916 GCA_964533845.1 uncultured Candidatus Planktophila sp. | reverse complement strand
TTACCTTCGGGATCTGCCATCACGACCCATGTACACGTGGGTTCTGCTGATTGACCTATATCAATCTGCTTCGCTCCTAACTTCTCAAGGCGAGAAACTTCTGCGGCCTGATCATCGGGGCGAAGATCCAAGTGCAATCGATTCTTGCCCTGTTTCTTATCTGAATTCTTGAGAAAGAGGATGTCAGGAAATCCTGTGTTCTTTGGATCGCCTAACTCTCGCTCAATCCAGACTTCGATCTCGTTTACATCTTCGCCAATTTTCCAACCAAGTGCTTCTGACCAGAATCGAGCTAGCGCTAGTGGATCATGTGCGTCGACAGTAATGCATTGCAGCCTAAGTGCCATGCAAGAAATTATCCCTCTTGCAAGGTTGTGGGAGCGTTATGAACATCTAAAACGTCGCCAGATAACTTATCTGTGCGATTGACCGGACGCTTGGCATCCTCCTTATAAATAGCAGGAATGGAGCCCAAAAGGCCCTTCTGGAAATCTTCAAATGCCTGAAGGACTTCGCGCTTTGTATTCATGACAAAGGGACCCATCCATGCGACAGGTTCTTTGATTGGCTGGCCACCGAGAATAAAGAGCTCAAGGTTTGGTGAACGTGATTCTTGCTGCGCAGCAGCGCGAACAACGATGGCATCGCCTTCACCAAAGACAGTGAGTTGTCCCATTGAAACTGGACGCTGTTCATCTCCAACAAATCCATGTCCAGACATTGTGTAAACAAGTGCGTTGTAATCCTTGCGCCATGGCAGACGAAGTTCCGCGCCAGGTGCCACAGTTGCGTGAATCAAAGTAATGGGAGTTTGAGTAGAACCAGGGCCTATATGTCCATCGAGCTCGCCAGCAATGATGCGAATCAGTGAACCACCATCTGGAGTTGAGATTAGCGCAACATCGTTTGCGCGAACATCCTGATATGCAGGTGGTGACCACTTCTTCGCTGCTGGAAGATTGACCCACAATTGGAAGCCGTGGAATAAACCACCAGACATCACCAAATGCTCTGGGGGAGTTTCAATGTGAAGGATTCCTCCACCAGCAGTCATCCACTGTGTATCTCCATTAGAGATTGTTCCGCCACCACCATTGGAATCTTTATGATCAAAGATGCCATCAATAATGTATGTAACAGTTTCAAAACCGCGATGTGGATGCCAAGGAGTTCCCTTAGGTTCACCTGGCGCGTATTCAACTTCACCCATCTGATCCAAGTGAATAAATGGATCAAGGAGCGCTAGATCAACTCCTGCAAATGCGCGACGAACTGGAAAGCCTTCACCTTCATAACCTTGCGGTGCAGTTGTAATGCTCTGCACGCGTCGTGCACGTAGCTGCGTTGCATCGCTGATGCGAGGCAGGATGGTGATGTCACTGACTGTTACTGCTGGCACGGAAGGCTCCGAATCTCGAAAGGTATAGTTGAAAGGTAGTTGAACTTTCAACTACCTGCAACTCTAGATTGGCTCTCCCATAGGCCTCGCAGGAGTGAAGAAGCGCTTGCCGAGCGGTGAAGTCCAGGTACATGAGCCATCAGGGAAGCTTTCAATCCGCCACCCATCGTGAGTTTTCAAGCGATGGTGTCTTCGACAGAGAGCCCCAATATTGCCGGGAGAAGTCGCGCCTCCGTTATCCCAACTCTGGGCATGATCGAGATCAGAGAGAAGCGCTGATCGGCGACATCCGGGAAAGCGACAGGTGCGATCGCGAGCAATCAGAAAATCTTTCAGTGCCTGCGGCGGTTGATAACTTTCACGACCAAAATCGAGCAAGTTTCCACTCTGCGGCTCGGTGATAAATCGCTTCCAACTGGCATCACTTGCTAGATGGCGGGCAACAGAGGCAGGAATTGCGCCGTAACCAGCGAGTTGTCCAGGATTCTCAGCAAGCCCAAGAAGCGTTGGTAGATCGACAGTGACGTTAACGGTGAGAGGGCGGCGATGTGCAGTAACAGTGGAAGAGAGATCGCTGAGGACAGTTGCACATATCGCTGTCAAAGCATCTGCACGCTTTTGATCAGCGGTGCGGTTGGAATCTCTTGAACCTGCAGCTTCATCGCTCTGGTTCTGGCGAAGGATAAAAGCTTCGATGGAGTTGATAACAATCTGTGCATCAGCAGCGGGAAGAATCGCAACGACTGTAGACATACCATCGGCATCGTTATAACAAGAGACGCGACGAAGTGATTGAGCTTTGGTGACAGTCTCTTCAAACTCATCTGGAGCTAACTTTGCAATCTGGGTACGTACCAAATTCGCAACTTGACCTGGAGTATGAAATTCGGCATAGGCCAGTGCGCGCTCTTCAATGTGAAAAATTGTTGACTCTGGAGCACCATCGCGAATTGCAAGTGCTGTCTCACGCGCAATAACTGTGGCATGTGCAGAAGAGATTTCGCCAGTGGCTAAGGCCGAACAAGTCTGCGGCAGGCTATTTACAAGGGTACGAGCGATATCGATACGTGATTGCGCAGTCGCTGGAGCCAACCGAAGTGCAGTTGAAATATCTTCGCGCTCAACTTCATCTACTCCAGCTAGCGCTCCGTCGCCAAGAGAAGGCGTAAATCCAGCTACTGCCGTGATAGCCCGTTGCTTGAGGGCATAGAGCCAGCCATCTTGTCGCTCGAGAGCCGAGAGATAGTCGATGCGATCACTTGGTGAGAGCGCAAAGGGATCTATCTGTTCCAGTTGGAGCATTGTCTGCGCACAAGGAAGCGCGGTAAGTAGGTGCGCAACAGTTGCAGAAGCTTCTTCTACATCATGGAGCTTGGCTGTTGTCATGGGAGCATCATGAAAGTAGGCGCTGACAAAAGAGAGCGAATGCAGGCGCGAAGGGGAGCGTGGCTGTGGAAAAGAAAAAGAAATCTGGATTTCTGTGAGCAAAAAATAGGTTTTTCTTACTGCGGGTAGCCCCATTAGAATATCTACATGAACAAGCACGCGCCTAAGCTCAATAAGGTGGTTCTGTACTACTGCTTTACGCCGATTGCAGACCCTGAAGCGGTACTGCTCTGGCAGAAAAATCTCTGTGAATCCTTAAATCTCAAGGGTCGCATCTTGATTTCTCCCCACGGAATAAATGGAACAGTCGGCGGCAAAATGGCTGATGTGAAGAAGTACGTCACTTTAACTCGTCGATATTCAGGTTTTAAGAAGACTGTATTTAAATGGTCTGAAGGGACAGGAAATGATTTTCCTCGCCTTCGCGTCGTCGTTAAAGAAGAGCTCGTGGCATTTGGAAACCCTGGTGAAATTCAGGTAGATGAAAATGGCGTTGTAGGTGGCGGAATACATCTGCGCCCTGATCAGGTGGATGAGCTGGTTAAAGAACGTGGCGATGAAGTTGTCTTCTTCGATGGTCGCAACGCATACGAAGCAAAGATTGGAAAGTTCAAGAATGCTGTTGTTCCCGATGTCAGCACATCACGCGACTTTGTTAAGGAAATTGAGAGTGGTAAGTATGACCATCTCAAAGACAAGCCGGTAGTCACATATTGCACCGGCGGAATCCGTTGCGAGATTCTTTCTGTAGTCATGAAAAATCGTGGATTTAACGAGGTCTATCAGATTAACGGTGGAATTGTTAAGTACGGAGAACGTTTTGGCGATCAAGGCGCTTGGGAAGGTTCTCTTTACGTCTTTGATGACCGTATGACTATGGATTTCTCAGATAAAGCGAAGGTAATTGGCGAATGCGAAAAATGTAGCGCTTCTACAAAGACCTTTAGAAATTGTGATACTGCTTCATGTCATCAACTGATACTGCTCTGTGATTCATGCGCCGAGCTTCCATCGAATTTAAGTTGCACGCACGATCCTTCAAGGAACCGCGACTCCGAATTAGTCGGTTAATCCATGATTTGGTGGCCGAGTGAAATACCTACGCTTACATACGGCCTAGTAACACTTCGGCCCAGCACCGAATCAGATATAGACAATATCTTCCAAGCTTGTCAGGACCCACTGATTCCTGCATTCACAACTGTTCCAACCAATTACACAATTGATCACGCAATTGAATTTGTGCGCTCTGACCCATTTAGTCTTGCCGAAAGACGCGAACTTCGCTTTGTGATTGAGCACGGTAATGGTGGCGATCAGAAGTTTGCTGGAGTTATCTCACTCCACACAATCAATATCAAAAATCACACAGCTGAAATTGGCTATTGGATGGAGAAGTCGATGCGAGGAAAGGGAATCGGCACAACGGCTGCAGTGATGATTTCTGATTATGGTTTCGCAACTCTTGGTTTTCGCCGTATTGATGGGTTGGTAGATGTCGATAATGAGGCTTCACAGAAAGTTCTCATGAAAGCAGGCTTTGAAAAAGAAGGAATCTTGCGCAACAAGGTCACACGTGAGGACGGTCGGCAGATTGATATGGCACTCTTTGCAACGACTCATACAGCTTGGAAGCCGCTTAACACATAGGAGAAGAACGTGGAATCGCTCGCGCTCGTCGTGGCCATCATTATCTATGGCCTCCTCTTGAGCGGACCACTTTCACTAGCTCTTTCATCACGAACTGCAAAGCGTTTGACTGAACAGTTAGCCCTCAAGATTTTGCGCCGAATTGTTATGGGTCTTGTCAACTTCTTCGGAATTTCAATCAGCGTCTTTTTTGTGACTGGGCCATTTCCAATTGTGCTCAAAGCAATATGCATACTCTGCTTCTTACTTAATGTCTGGGCGCTCGATCGTGAATACGGTGGATACCTCACCAATTCGATTAAGAATAAGTTTCGTCGCAATCCCAATGGTCCGGCAGGTCAGAGCTAACTGTGTCAACATCTATGGTCTCAAAGTTATTTAGGGCAGCGCTGGCTTCGCTACTCATTCTTGGATTAACGACGCCAATTGCAAGAGCCGAGAATGCCCCGCGCAAAATTCTTACAGGGTGGATTCCTTATTACTCAATGAAGACTTCTCTGCCTGATGCACTCAATAACGCAGACATCATTAAAGAGGTCATGCCATTTTGGTACACCCTCAAATTTGATGGCAAGAATAAGGTTGCAGTCGTTACCGATCTCTATGCGCCAGCTAATCCCAGCGTTCCGATTGATCAACCACTGACTGCGCTCAAGAATGCGGGTTTCACGATTATCCCAACCATTACAGACGGCACGGCGAAGCTAGTTTTAGCAGGGCTCTTAAAGTCTCCTACATCGCGTGCACAGATTATAAGCGCGATTATGGATTTAATCCGCAAGCACAATTACGACGGAATTGATTTGGATTTTGAAGGCTTCGCATTTGTTGACGGAAATACAACATGGAAGTCAACAGCCCCAAATTGGGTAGCCCTGGTCAGAGAGCTAAGCGCTGTTCTTAAGGCTGAGAATAAATTGCTCTCTGTTTCAACGCCATATGTCTGGAACCCAAATGAGAAACAGAAGGGCTATTTTGTCTATGCCTGGGCTGATATTGCAGCGTATATCGATCGCCTTCGCATCATGACGTACGACTACTCAGTTTCAAAAGTTGGCCCCATTGGTCCGCTGGCTTGGACAGAAAGAACTGTGAAGTATGCAGTTTCGATCATGCCTGCATCGAAGGTGTATATCGGAGTTCCTGGGTACGGTCGCGATTGGGTAACTGCTGTCAATGGAGTCTGTCCTGCAAACCTAGCTAAGTCTGTGAAGGTTGGAGCGAAGGCGGCAACATTTGTGATGCGCAATGCACTTTCACTTGCTGAAACATACGGAACTACACCAACTTACAATGAACAATTTGGTGAGAGCACATTTACATATCAGAAGACTTATAACGGGCAGACTGCAACAGGCCTTGCAACTACTTGTACGGCCACGCGCACAGCTTGGTATCAAGATGCCCGTGGCTGGGAAATGCGCGCGGCGATGGCTGCTAAATATCGCCTTGGTGGAATCACAGCATGGACACTGGGCATGCAAGAGCCACTTGCAACCGAGAATGTTCGAAACGTTGCCAAGCAGATAGCGCCAGACCGCGTTAGCGTTACATCAGCTATTGATAAAGCGACCGTTGATTATGGAAATCCAATTGTCGTAACCGCTGCTTTCTCAATTAAAGATAAGTCGCCTGTAGCAAATACTCCGGTGCGCATTGAAGGTAAATCTCCGGGCGAAACCACCTGGCGAACACTGGCAAATGTCACCACGGACATGGATGGACGTATCGAGAAGGCAGTGATTCTCGGCAAAGCAACCACAGTCCGTGTTTTCTCTGATGCAACGTGGGAACGTAGCGAAGGCATCGGCGCAGAAATTGCAGTGACTGTAAATCGGACGATGACAGTCTCTGTACCGGGCACAGTGCGAACCAATGAATCACTTACGCTGGCTGGAAGTATCCGCCCACGTTCTGAGGGAGCGATAGTTCAGGTTGAGAAGTTAGTTGGTAAGCAGTGGCAATTAGTTGGCCAACCAGTTACTACTGATGCTCAGGGTGTATTTACTTTTACCCTTGGTGCGCAGCCACGAGGGGTAGCAACCCTGCGCGTTACCGTGCCAGCGGATCTGAACTGGGGAGCGATAAGTAGCCCCACCTTCAATATCATTATCCGGTGATGGTAAAGACCGCGGATAAAATCGAAGAAGAGATCCGTGCAATATTTTCAGGAGATACACCCTGGGTCACCATCGTCTGGGATGACCCAGTAAATCTGCAGACTTATGTTGTCTATGTCTTTATGGAGCTCTTTGGATATTCAAAGGCGCGTGCGACCGAATTAATGTTGCAAGTGCACAATGATGGCAAAGCAATCGTCTCGACCGGCAGTCGTGAAGAGATGGAACATGATGTTGCCCGTCTCCATGAATATGGTTTGTGGGCCACGCTACAACGTGGTGACCAACTATGACGGCTACCGAAGGCTTTAAGCGCCACGGTGATCATTCCTATATTGCCCAATTTGCAGATAGTGAGAAGGAAGTACTTCTCAATCTCTGCGAACAAATTATTGAACTATTAGCTGAACGAACAGACCATGGCCATGATGATCCACTCGCTGCGATGGTTGGCATCACTTCTCATGATTCCCCACCTGAAGATGAAGTGCTTCATCGATTACTTCCAAATGCATATGCTGATTCGGTTGATGCATCAGAGTTTCGTCGTTATACCGAATCTACTCTGCGGCAGAAGAAGCAAGCGCATGCAATTTCAATGCGTATCCATCTGAAATCTTCTGATGATGGAACTGTTGATTTAGATCATGAGAATGCAAATGCATGGCTTGGCGCAATCAATGACATTCGCCTCGCCCTTGGAGTTCGCCTCAAAGTTGAGAACAATTCGCATGATGAGCTTGAACTACTGGCTCCTGATGATCCTTTACGTGGGGTCTATGCCGTTTACACCTGGCTTGGCTGGTTACAAGAAACGCTATTGAGTGCGCTCATTGACGATGCTGACGAAGATGAAGAGGCGCAGTTAGGTAATTCTTAAGGCATGTAGTATTCGCGCATGACTCTAGAGATTTCACAATCGATAGTTGATGCAATCCTCGAGCAATCGCGCGCTGAATATCCCGACGAATGCTGCGGTGTTGTTCTTGGGCCAGTGGGATCAGATAAAGCGATACGACTTAAGCCGATGGTTAACTCGGCTCACTCACCAACTTTCTACGAATTCGATCCTAAGGATTTGTTGGCCCTGTATCGCGAAGTTGATGACAACGATGAAGAGATTGTCGTGATCTACCACTCGCATACTGAGACCGAGGCCTACCCATCAAGGACTGATATCGCCTATGCAGGAGAGCCAGGGGCTCACTATGTCCTCGTCTCTACACGCAAAGAGATTGCACCTGCGACGGAGTTCCGCTCGTATCGCATTATTGATGGTGCTGTCACTGAAGAACCAGTCGTAATTACCGCATAAATCTCAATTAGAGTTCACGGCGTTTTTTAGCGATAATACGGCTATGACAATCGAAGTACGCATCCCAACGATTCTACGTCCGTATACAAAGGATCAGAAGGCAGTCAGCGCTGAAGGTGCAACTCTTTCAGCTGTGATTACCAACCTTGACTCCAACTATGCGGGTCTCGGTGAAAGACTCCTTGAAAATGGTGCGCTACGTCGCTTCATCAATGTCTATATCAACGATGAAGATGTTCGATTTCTTGGGGGACTTGAGGCGCCAATTAAAGATGGTGACTCAATCACCATCTTGCCTGCTGTCGCTGGTGGCTAATTTTGGCTCGCTACGATTCCCTTGAATCATCAGTAGGTAACACTCCACTCATTGGTTTACCTCGACTTTCACCTGCACCAAATGTGCGTCTCTGGGCGAAGATGGAAGATCGCAATCCAACCGGTTCCATTAAAGATCGCACAGCTATCGCGATGATTGAAGCTGCAGAGCGTGATGGTCTGCTTAAGCCTGGCTCAACAATTCTTGAACCGACCAGTGGTAATACCGGAATCTCTCTTGCGATGGCTGCCAAAGTTCGTGGCTATAACTTAATTTGTGTGATGCCTGAAAATACAAGTCCAGAACGAAGACAACTTCTTGAAATGTGGGGAGCGAAGATTATCTCTTCTCCCGCAGCAGGTGGATCTAACGAGGCTGTAAGAGTTGCCAAAGAGTTAGCTGCTCAACACCCTGACTATGTCTTTCTCTATCAATACGGCAATCCTGCAAATACCTTTGCACATTACTCTGGTACTGGCCCTGAGATTTTTAAAGATCTTCCAACTGTTACACACTTTGTTGCAGGTCTTGGCACGACTGGAACTTTGATGGGAGCTGGGCGTTACCTACGTGAGCAGAATCCAGATATTCAGATTATTGCCGCCGAACCGCGTTACGGCGAACTGGTTTATGGCCTGCGAAATATTGATGAAGGATTTGTTCCAGAACTCTACGATGCCAGTGTCCTGACTCGACGTTTTTCAGTGGGTGCAGAAGACTCAGTCAGACG
>CAZHPQ010000031.1:0-11997 GCA_964533845.1 uncultured Candidatus Planktophila sp. | reverse complement strand
TTACCAATGAAGTCCGTGAGGTCAACCGAGTAGTACTTGATGTCACTAGTAAGCCGCCTGGAACGATTGAATGGGAATAGGAACTCGATCATGTTTAGAACTGCGAAGGTAGCAACAGTTGCACTAGCGCTTATTGCAGCAACAACGCTCACAACTACATCCACACAAGCAGCAGAGCGTCCCGTCACCGTACCTGGTTGCAAAACTCCGACATCAAAGAGCTCGATACCTAAAACTATTAAGCAACCTGCGGCATCAGTAAAGCCAACTACCAAGTCGCTCACACTCAAGACAAATTGTGGCGATATCGTGATTTCAATGTTGGGTAACAGAGCGCCTATTACAGTCAACGCGCTTTCAACGCTTGCTAATGCGGGTTACTACAACAAGACCCTCTGCCACAGATTAACAACAGGAGGAATCTTTGTTCTGCAATGCGGAGACCCAACACTTTCCGGTGGAGGTTCTCCAACTGGATGGAAAGGTTATGCCGACGAGAACCTGCCGAAAGATGCACCTGCGAATTACCCTGCAGGTACCGTTGCAATGGCAAACTCTGGACCCAAGACAAATGGCTCACAGTTCTTCCTGGTCTATAAAGAGACCTACCTTCCACCCAATTACACAATCTGGGGAAAAATCACCAAAGGCCTTGATCTAGTGCAGAAGATTGGCGAAGTTGGCGCTTACAAGATGAGCGGAACTCAAGCGATGTATGCGCCAGATGGTTACCCAATTCAGATGGTGGAGATCGTTAGGGCTAGCGCCAGATAAATCCTAAAAGTTAATCGGTATTAACGATCTTAAAAGCTTCAGCGATACGACCTTCAGGAAGTCCGCCAATACCGGCGTTACGTTGACCCCATTCGCGCAACATCTCTTCCAGGTTATCCATATGACCTGTCTGTGATGCATGTTCTTTCAGCGCTGCAATCTTGAAGTGGAAGGTATCGGTGATATCTACAAAGTGATCTGGATGAGCATGTCCTTGCATCCACACTTCGCGGACCTTCCAAGGTTGTAGGCCCTCTTTTTCAAGTAAATCGGTAAAGGCGTAAGGGTTTCGTGCATCGGGGTAGACCGCTTGAATAGTGGCTTCACCTGCAGCTAAGTGGTCAGGGTGGCTTGCGCCAATACGTTCCCAATTTCTTTCAGGTGATTGGCAGATGATGCGATCTGGCTGTACGCGACGAATCTGTCGGACAATATCTTTACGTAGCTGCAGAGTTGGCTCGAGATGGCCATCGACATAATTTAAAAAGGTAACATCGCTAATTCCGAGCGCTGCACATGCTGCGCGTTGTTCACGTTGACGTACAGCAGGCATTTCTTCGCGAGAGTATTCAGATTCTTCGCCACCTTGATCGCCATTCGTGCAGAGAACGTATGAGACAGAGATTCCTTGTTGTACCCATTGTGAGATGGTTCCTGATGCGCCAAAGTCGGAATCATCGGGGTGGGCATTGACCACCAGAACGCGCTTGATTTCTGAATCTGCTATCGGTTCCACAACTCACCTTTATCTTCTCGTGTGGGTCAAGCCTAATAGACTGCCCGCCATGACCGTGACCGACCCATTGCTCGAGGGACTCAATCCCGAGCAACAGAAGGCGGTTGCGCATGCTGGCTCTCCTTTATTGGTTGTTGCAGGTGCAGGATCTGGCAAGACGCGCGTATTAACAAGACGTATCGCCTACATCATGGCCCGGCGAGAAGTGCGCCCCTATGAAATCTTGGCAATTACCTTTACCAATAAAGCTGCCGGCGAAATGAAAGAGCGAGTTGCTGATTTGGTTGGCCCAATTGCTAAATCAATGTGGGTATCAACTTTTCACTCATCATGCGTTCGTATGTTGCGCCAAGAAGTTGAAAGGCTGGGATATAGCAGCACCTTCAGCATCTATGACTCTGCTGATTCACAGAAGCTGATATCTCGAGTGATGGAGACTCTTAATTTAGATTCAAAGCGATACCCCGCCCGCCAATTTCAACATCTGATTTCAAACGCTAAGAATGAATTACAGACCCCATATGAATATTTGAGTAAGGCCACCAATCAATTTGAAACGATTGTGGCTGACGTTTACACCATGTATGAGAAGCGGCTACAGCAAGCAAATGCTATGGATTTTGATGATTTGATTATGAAAACTGTGCAGGTGCTCCAGAAGCATCCTGAAGCAAAGGCGCGCTTTCGCTCACGTTTTCGCCACATCTTGGTGGATGAATATCAAGATACCAACCACGCCCAGTATGCCCTCATCAAAGAGCTCACTGGCACCGAAGGCGATGGCTTTCCAATAGCCGAACTCTGCGTGGTGGGAGATGCAGATCAATCCATCTATGGATTCCGTGGCGCAACCATCCGCAACATCTTGCAATTTGAAGTTGACTACCCAAACGCCACCACAGTGCTCCTTGAACAGAATTACCGTTCAACTCAGAACATTCTCAACGCTGCCAATGCCGTCATCACTAAGAATGAATCTCGTAAAGAGAAGAATCTCTGGTCAGATGCTGGATCCGGTGCTCCTCTTACTGGTTATGTCGCTGAATCTGAATATGACGAGGCTGAATTCATTAAATCTGAGATCCGCTCCCTACAAGATTTAGGCCACTCCAATCCCGGAGACACTGCGGTTTTCTACCGCACCAACGCACAATCTCGTGTCTTTGAAGAAATTTTTATGCGCGCAGCAATTCCTTACAAAGTAGTTGGCGGCTTGCGCTTCTATGAACGGAAAGAAGTAAAGGATTTGCTCGCTTACCTGCGAGTGCTGGCAAACCCTGACGATGAAGTCTCGCTCCGACGCATTATCAATTTACCCAAACGCGGAATCGGCGATCGCGCCCTCGAAGAGGTTGAAGCCTTCGCTAACGCACAAGGCATCTCCTTCTGGAACGCTCTGTTGCGTGTTACTGAGGCAACGGGCGTGCCCAATAAAGCTGCGCAATCAATTGTTACCTTCACTCAGATGCTAATTGCGCTACAGACTCTTGTTGAAGCAAAGACCAAGCCATCAGCGATCATCGAAGCAGTACTTGAACAATCTGGGTTGATGACAGAGTTAGAAAATAGTAAAGACCCACAAGATGAGGTCCGCGTTGAAAACTTACAAGAACTTGTCTCAGCTTCTATGGAGTATGAAGAGCGCCCCTTTGAAGAGCTCGGTGAAGATGAAGAGATTTCACTTTCAGGCTTCCTCGAGAAAGTTTCTTTAGTTGCAGATGCCGACGAGATTCCAGACGGTGAAGACCACGGGGGAGTTGTTACCTTGATGACTCTTCACACTGCAAAAGGTCTCGAGTTTCCCACAGTCTTTCTCACTGGCATGGAAGATGGAATTTTTCCGCATGCGCGCACTCTTGATGATCCTCGCGAGATTGAAGAAGAACGACGTCTTGCTTACGTTGGCTTAACTCGAGCTGAAAAACGTCTCTACATTTCGCGCGCTGAGTATCGGCTTACCTTTGGTTCACCTCGTTATAACCCTGCATCACGTTTTCTCGATGAAATTCCTGCAGAGCTCATCGAATGGAAAAATGAAACTCGTTCTAGCTTCTCACCATCTGCTGTAAAGAAATCTCGCCTTCCATCTGCTCCACCTCCACGTGCAACTGGAAAGAAATCAACTGCGATGGAACTTGCAGTTGGGCAGCGTGTGTCACATGACACATTCGGCCTTGGGACAGTTGTTGCCCTTGCAGGTGACGGAGATAAGGCAGAGGCGACAATCAACTTCGGCCAATATGGCGATAAACGCCTCTTGCTGCGCTACGCCCCTGTCACAGCTCTTTAAAATAACCACTTAAGATTGCCCTATTAACAACGCGCACCCATGAGGAGCAATTAGTGGATCTCTACGAATACCAAGCACGCGATCTCTTCGAAAAGCACACCGTTCCTGTTTTACAAGGAGCTGTTGCAACTACTGCTGAAGAAGCGCGTAGCGCCGCAGCGAAGATGGGTGGCAAAGTTGTTGTTAAGGCACAGGTCAAAGTTGGTGGCCGCGGAAAGGCAGGCGGAGTAAAGCTAGCCAGCGATGCCGATGACGCTTTTGAAAAAGCTGGCGCAATTCTTGGGATGGATATCAAGGGACATACCGTTCATAAGGTGATGATTGCGCAAGCCGCACCAATTGCCTCTGAATACTATGTATCGATTCTCCTTGATCGCTCAAACCGAACCTTTCTGGTTATGGCATCTGTTGCCGGTGGAATGGATATTGAAGAGGTCGCACATACTGCGCCAGAAAAATTGGCCAAGGTTCCAGTATCTGCAGTAGAAGGAATTTCATTGGCGAAGGCGAAAGAGATTGTTGCGCAAGCGCAGTTCCCGACCGATGTTGCCGACCAAGTCGCAGATGTTCTAGTCAAGCTCTGGGAAACTTTTCAATCAGAGGATGCAACTCTTGTTGAGGTAAATCCACTTGTTAAGACTGAAGATGGCCGCGTCGTTGCACTCGATGGCAAGGTCACACTTGATGAGAATGCAGATTTCCGTCAGCCAGACCACGAGGCCCTTGTCGATCATGACACTGCAAATGCTCTAGAAGCTGCAGCGAAAGAAAAAGGTTTGAATTACGTAAAGCTTGATAATGGTCAGGTTGGAATCATCGGCAATGGTGCAGGCCTTGTGATGTCTACCCTCGATGTCGTCGCATATGCGGGCGAAAAGTTCGGCGGCATGCGCCCAGCAAACTTCCTTGATATCGGAGGCGGTGCTTCAGCTCAAGTGATGGCAGATGGCCTTTCAATTATTCTGGGCGATCCTGATGTGAAGAGCGTCTTCGTTAACGTCTTTGGTGGAATTACTGCATGTGATGCAGTTGCAAATGGGATTGTGCAAGCGCTTGAACTATTGGGCGCAAAGGCGACAAAGCCAATTGTGGTGCGCCTTGATGGCAATAACGTCCTTGAAGGACGTGCAATTCTTAACGCTGCTAACCATCCTTTGGTCGAGCAAGCTGAAACTATGGATGGAGCAGCATCACGCGCTGCAGAATTGGCGGCAAAGTAATGTCAATCTTTATCAATTCAGCAAGCAAAGTCATTGTTCAAGGGATGACAGGATCTGAAGGAACAAAGCACACTCGCCGCATGTTGGCATCTGGCACCAAGGTTGTTGGTGGAGTAACACCAGGTAAAGGTGGCCAGGTAGTTGATATCGATGGCACATCGCTACCAGTCTTTAACACTGTTGCCGAAGCTATGGCAGCAACTGGTGCAAACGTTTCAGTTGTATTCGTACCACCTAAGTTTGCAAAGGCTGCAGTCATCGACGCAATCGATGCTGCGATGCCGCTTGTCGTTGTCATTACCGAAGGTATTCCAGTACATGACTCTGCCCACTTCTATGCTTATTCACTTCAGAAGGGCAAGACACAGATCATTGGACCTAACTGCCCAGGTTTGATTAGCCCAGAACAATCCAACGTTGGAATTATTCCAAGCGATATTACAAAGCGTGGGCCTATCGGGCTTGTTTCAAAATCAGGAACGCTGACCTATCAGATGATGTATGAACTACGCGATATCGGATTTTCAACTGCAGTTGGTATCGGTGGAGACCCAGTAATTGGAACCACTCATATCGATTGTTTGCGCGCATTCCAGGATGATCCCGAGACTGAAGCAATCGTCATGATTGGTGAAATCGGTGGAGATGCTGAAGAGCGCGCAGCTGCATTTATTGCAGAGTATGTTCGCAAGCCTGTCGTGGGTTACGTTGCAGGCTTCACAGCTCCAGAAGGAAAGACCATGGGACATGCAGGTGCAATCGTCTCTGGTTCATCTGGAACTGCGCAGGCAAAGAAAGATGCTCTCGAAGCAGCCGGCGTAAAGGTCGGTCAGACTCCAAGTGAAACAGCGCAATTAATGCGCGGTCTACTAGGCCGATAACACGACAATGCAACGCGTCCTCTCGGTCTCGTTGTCACATGTCATCCGTAGCGCTGCAACGTTGTTGCTGCCATTTTCATTTATCGCACTGATTGCCTGGGCAACAGCGGGAAGTGCCAGCGGCAGTACCTCTGATCCCATCCGTGGCGCAGTGTGGATTTGGCTTGGCGCTCACCATCTTCCCTTTCAATTAGCGCTTCCACCAACGTCACTGCCTGGCTATCTCACCTACCTTCCTATTGGTGGTTTGGTTCTTCCTTTCTTAGTAATTCGCGCAGCCTTCAATAGAGCAATCGATAGATTGCAAGGCGACTTCCATGACATCAATGGTGTGCGACTTATTTTTTCCACGATGTATGCAGTTCTACTTACAGCACTTGCTTTCTTTAGCGGTTCGACTGCAGTTACTCCGCAGTGGTACTTAGCGCCTATCTTTGGATTTCTTCTCTGCCTCCTTGCCACCCTGAGCGCTGGCTATCGCATCAACCCTTCGCGATCACTTCGGATTGCACTTCGCATCACAGCGATTTATATAGGCGTTGCACTAGTGGCCACAACGCTCTTACTCATTCTCAACTTCACGCAGGTAAAGAACATCACCATCTCTCTACAACCAGGAATCTTTGGTGGGATACTCCTGTTATTCCTCAATATTCTCTATCTACCTAACGCCGCAATTGCAACCGCCGCCTACTTCTCAGGAACAGGTCTTGCAGTCGGAGCCGGAACAATCGTTTCTCCATGGTGGTATCAATTAGGGCAGATACCGGCGCTTCCACTCTTAGGAATTTTGCCAACTTCGCGTCAACCTTTTGCTCTCTTGGGAGTTCTCTTCTTTATCGCACTTGGAGTTCTCTTGGCACGGTGGGCACTTGCCCACGGAATGCAGACTTTGATTCAGAGCTATCTCTTCACCATCGCGCTAGCGACGTTGCTGGCATATCTTGGAAGCGGTGCACTGCTTACTGCTGAGATGGGTGCGATGGGCGTTTCTATCTGGAAGTTTGTCCTATCGATAGCACTTGAAATCGGAATCGGTGCGGCAGCAACAACGTTCATCATGAATAAACGACTTTCGGTAAAGAGCTAACTCATGAAGCGCATCGTCGTTTTGGCATCCGGAAGCGGAACGCTGGCACAGGCGATATTTGATGCAGTAACAAGTGGGCAATTGGCCTGCGATATCGTCGCGGTAATCTCTGATCAAAAAAGTGCACAGGTATTGGAACGGGCGCATCGCGCCAAGATTGAGACCTTCACAATCCCGATGCTGGCAGATCGCAGTGAATGGGATCGCGAACTCGAAACATTGATTGCTGCACTTCGCCCTGATCTAGTTGTCAGTGCAGGATTTATGCGCATTCTGTCTCATCGCATCACCGAAAAGTTTCGCATCATCAATAGCCATCCAGCGTTGTTGCCGGCATTTCCAGGCGCGCACGCTGTTCGCGATGCCCTTGCTGCCGGCGTGAGCGAGACGGGAACCACGATTCACTGGGTAGATGCTGGAATCGATACCGGCACAGTGATTGCACAAGAGAAGGTGGCGGTTCTTGCCGGCGATACCGAAGAGTCGCTCCATGAACGCATTAAGATTAAGGAACGAGGTCTCATCGTCGCGACCATTGCTGCACTGCTTCCCACACTTAAGCAAGATCCTCGCTAGAAAATTATTTGGAGAAAAGGCAATGGCTGATCGCAAACCCATACGTCGCGCACTAGTTAGCGTCTATGAAAAGTCGCGGCTCCTTGAACTCGGTAAAGCTCTGCACGAAGCCGGAGTTGAAATACTCTCAACTGGCTCAACAGCTAAAACTCTTGCGGGCGCCGGAATTGCCGTTACAGAGGTAAGTGAATACACGGGGTTTCCAGAGATTATGGGTGGACGCGTAAAGACCCTTCATCCACGTATCCACTCTGGAATTTTGGCAGATCAGAATAACTCTGAGCATCTTGCAGCTATTGCAGACCTTGATATTGCACCCTTTGATCTCGTTGTAATCAACCTCTATCCCTTTGCAGCGACCATTGCATCAGGTGCGGATTTTGCAGAGTGCATTGAGCAGATCGATATTGGTGGTCCATCGATGTTACGTGGGGCTGCCAAGAACCACGGTTCAGTTGCAGTTCTATGCCAGGAGAGCCAATATGACCAAGCGATTGCAGCCATTAAATCAGGTGGCTTTACCGATGAAGAACGTAAGCGCTTAGCTCTCGATGTCTTTAGAACTACAGCTGAATACGATCTCACCATTGCTAGCTGGCTCGGTTCGACAATCAGCCACCAGATGCAAGATATGGATTGGTTTGGACTCATCTACAAACGAGATAATGCACTGCGCTATGGAGAAAATCCTCACCAGCAGGCCGCTATCTATCGAGGTGGGCCACCTGGAATTGTGAACGCTGTGCAGTCACACGGCAAAGAGATGTCCTTTAACAATTACACCGATGCCGATGCTGCTTGGCGCGCAGCTTTAGATCACTCGCAACCTTGCGTTGCCATCATTAAACATGCCAATCCTTGTGGCGTTGCTATCGGTAGCGATATCGCAGATGCATATACCAAAGCGCATGCGTGTGATCCTGTCTCTGCCTTCGGTGGAGTAATTGCGGCAAATCGCACCGTAACGGTTGCCATGGCTACGCAAGTTTCTGAAGTCTTTACAGAGGTAATCATCGCTCCAGAGTATGAAAGCGCAGCTCTTGATATCTTGATGAAGAAGCCTTCTATTCGCATTCTCACCTGCCCGGTAACTCGAATTTCACCGCTTGAGATTCGCCCAGTATCTGGTGGCGCACTTGTGCAAGAAACCGATTTGATTAGCGCTCCAGGCGATGACGCTAAGACCTGGAAGCAAGTTACCGGTGCTGCCGTTTCGCCTGAGGTTCTTGCAGACCTTCAGTTTGCTTGGCGCGCAGTGCGCGCAGTAAAGAGCAACGCCATCTTGCTGGCTAAGAATGGCGCCGCAGTTGGAATTGGAATGGGGCAAGTCAATCGCGTTGACTCTGCAAAGTTGGCAGTTGATCGCGCAGGCGATCGAGTGCGCAATAGCGTTGCCGCATCTGATGCCTTCTTCCCCTTTGCAGATGGTTTAGAAATTCTTGCAGCAGCTGGGGTCATAGCAATCGCGCAACCAGGTGGAAGTGTGCGAGACGAAGAGGTGATCGCTGCGGCAGAGCGAGCAGGAGTCGCCATGTTCTTCACCAACACCCGACATTTCTCTCACGCATAAATCACGCAATAGGATGGCCTTATGAGCAGCGCACAATTACTTGATGGCAAGTCTCTTGCTGCATCCATCAAAGCTAATTTGGCGCAACGTACAACGGCGCTCAAAGCTCGAGGTATTACTCCTGGGCTCGGCACAGTTCTTGTAGGAGATGACCCAGGATCACATTCCTATGTCAGCGGTAAGCATCGCGATTGCCAAGAAGTAGGAATCAACTCCATCCGTATCGATTTACCAGCAACAGCTACACAGGCAGATGTGCTTGCCGCAATTCGCGACCTTAATGCGTCAAAAGAGTGCACTGGTTACATCGTCCAACTTCCACTTCCTAGCGCAATCAATACCCAGGTGATTTTGGAAGCAATAGACCCAGTTAAAGATGCCGATGGATTACATCCAATGAATTTGGGAAGGTTGGTAGCAGGGTATGCCGCACCACTTCCATGTACACCACGTGGAATCGTTGAACTCATTAACCACTACAAAATTCCATTAGCCGGAGCAGAAGTTGTTGTTATTGGACGCGGCCTTACAGTCGGTCGCCCACTTGGGTTGCTACTCACACGCAAAGCCGAAAATGCCACAGTTACTTTGACGCACACCGGAACAAAAGATTTAGCTGCACATACCAAGCGCGCTGACATTGTTGTTGCAGCAATCGGGCAGGCGCACTTTCTCAAAGGAGAAATGGTCAAGGCTGGCGCTACTGTGCTGGATGTTGGAATCTCTCGCACCGATACTGGACTTGTTGGCGATGTGGATCCATCTGTAATGAAGGTGGCAGCCTTCGTTGCTCCGATGCCTGGGGGAGTCGGACCAATGACTCGTGCCATGCTTTTGACGAATGTGGTTGATGCATGCGAGCGATAACTTCTCTTCAACTTCGCGTGGCATATATCGTTATTGCGCTCGGCGTTATTGCAGGTATCGCCGGTTTTGTTCGCTCTGGCGCCCTTGCTATCTCGGCCGGAACAGCTGTGATTGCCCTCGCACAATGGAATCAACGTAAATTTGAGCGCTATCTACCTCTTGCGATAGCGCTTGTGCTCTTTGGGCTGGCTATCGCCCTTCCTAAGGGGTTGTAGAGTTCGCTCGATATCAAGATAACCCGATATCAAAGTATTGGGTCAACTCGCTCAAAGGGATCACCATGGCAAAGAAAGTCACCGTTGTAGGTGCAGGTTTCTACGGTTCAACTACCGCTCTCCGGCTCGCTGAGTACAACATCTTCGATGAAGTTGTTCTCACAGATATTCTCGAAGGCAAGCCCGAGGGTTTAGCGCTTGATATGAACCAGTCTCGTTCTATCGAAGGCTTTGAAACAAGAATTACTGGCGCAACCACTACACCTGAAGGCGCCGGCTATGAGAAGACTGCCAACTCCGATGTTGTAGTCATTACCGCTGGTCTTCCACGTAAGCCAGGTATGAGCCGTATGGATCTCATCGGTGTTAACGCTGGAATCGTCCGTGGCGTTGCCGAGAATATTGCAAAGCATTCACCAAACGCCGTGATCATCGTGGTTTCAAATCCACTTGATGAGATGACAGCGCTTGCTCAGATTGCGACCAACTTTCCAAAGAATCGCGTGATGGGTCAGGCTGGAATGCTCGACACTGCGCGCTTTACCAACTTTGTTGCTGAAAAGCTCAACGTTCCAGTCGGCACAGTGAAGACTCTTACCCTTGGTTCACACGGTGACACCATGGTGCCGGTACCAAGTCGTTGCACAGTCAATGGCGTTCCGCTTTCAGATAAATTGTCACAAGCTGAAATTGATGAACTTGTAGATCGCACTCGTAATGGTGGCGCTGAAGTTGTGGCTCTCTTGAAGACAGGTTCTGCTTACTACGCGCCCTCTGCAGCAGCAGCGCGCATGGCAAAGGCTGTGATTGAAGATTCAGGCGAAATCATGCCGGTCTGCGCATGGGTTGATGGCGAATACGGAATCTCTGGGGTCTATTTGGGCGTGGAAGCAGAGCTTGGCAAGTCAGGTATTCGCAAAGTTGTTGAAAGCAAGCTCACTGATTCTGAAGTTGCTTCTCTCAAAGAAGCCGCAGAAGCTGTGCGTGCAAAACAAGCTGATGTAAAGGATATGTAATATGTCAAAGATCAAAGTACAAGGCACCGTTGTTGAACTAGATGGCGACGAGATGACTCGCATCATGTGGCAGTTCATCAAAGATAAATTGATCTTGCCTTACCTCGATGTCAACCTTGAGTACTACGACCTTGGCATGGAACACCGTGATGCCACCGATGATCAAGTCACCATCGATTCAGCACGTGCAATTCAAAAGCATGGTGTTGGAATTAAGTGCGCAACTATTACCCCTGATGAAGCTCGCGTGGCTGAGTTTGGTTTGAAGAAGATGTGGAAGTCTCCTAACGGAACTATCCGCAATATCTTGGGTGGAGTGATCTTCCGCGAACCAATCATCATCAGCAATGTGCCACGTTTAGTTCCACATTGGACCAAGCCAATCGTGATTGGCCGCCATGCATTTGGTGATCAATACCGCGCAACAGATCTCAAGATTCCAGGTCCAGGAAAGCTCACGCTGACCTATGTTCCTGAAGGTGGCGGCGAACCGCTCAACCTTGAAGTCTTCAACTTTGAATCATCCGGCGTTGCCATGGCGATGTATAACGTTGATGATTCGATTCGCGACTTCGCCCGTGCTTCTCTTAACTATGGACTACTTCGTAAGTTCCCTGTCTACCTTTCAACTAAGAACACAATTCTCAAGGCTTACGACGGTCGTTTCAAAGATATCTTTGAAGAGATCTACCAAGCAGAGTTCAAGTCGCAATTTGATGCAGCTGGTATCTGGTACGAGCACCGCCTCATCGATGACATGGT
>CAZHPQ010000030.1:1572-12155 GCA_964533845.1 uncultured Candidatus Planktophila sp. | reverse complement strand
CCCATATCTGTGCGCGAATGATTTGGGCAGATGGCATCAACTAATAAACCGCGAGCGCCGAGTCCTGTTTCATGAGCCAAGTTTCGGACGAGTGCATTTACTCCAGCTTTACTAATTCGATAAGGAGCAAGTCCTCCTGCATTTCCAGGTCCTGACATACGACCTAAACAAGCTGAGAAGATAACGATGCGACCGTTGCGCGCATCTGCCATCGCAGGTGCAATTCCATTTACTAGTTGGAATACTGAATCTAAATTAATCGCCATTACGCGACGCCACTCAGCATCGGTGGTTCTCAGAGTCTTCGACATCTTCTCGCTCATCACGCCATGGGCCAACATCAAAACTTGTGGCACAGGCAGTGATTGTGTAATCGCCGCAATTGTTTCGCGCACCTGCTCTGGCTGCTCAAGATCGCAGACAAAGGTGGAGACGTTCACTCCTTGAATCTCCTTGGCAGAGCTCTCTAACTTGGCTCCATCTTTAGCGATAAGAGCAAGATCAAAACCACGTTCTGCTAGCGCCTTTGCGCTTTCAAATCCGAGCCCCCTGCTTCCACCTGTAATGACGGCTAAAGGGCGAGCTGATGTGGTCTCCATAGCGGGAAGGGTCTCAAAGATTGGATAGAGCGGCACCCTGAATTAGCCAAAGAGTTCTCGCTGGCAAATGTGCGCAATCTCGCGCTGGGGCAGCCAATGGGGCATTTATGCTGCGCGCCTCGAGCCTATAGTCTTAGCCCACGCTCGAATCTGAGCGGATAAGTATGTGAGAACGCAAAGGAGCGCTCTGTGTCGCAATCAGGTCAGGACTTCGGAGCAAATGATTGGCTCGTTGAAGAAATGTTTGAGCGATACCAAGCAGATCCAACTTCCGTTCCAACTGAATGGGTTACCTACTTCCAGAACAATCCGCAGGCTGCTTCTCCTGGTTCCAGTGCACCAGTAGCAGGTGCACCAAAAGGCGGAACACCTCCAACTCCAAAACCTGTAACTCCACCGAATATTTCAATGGGTGGTGCTGCTGCAACACCTGCCACTGCACCAGTTGCACCTGCAGCACCAGTAGCGCAGCCAGTATCACAACCAGTTGTTCGCACAGTGGAAGCAGCTCCTGCAACGCCTGCGCAACCGGCTGCAAAACCAATCCCAACTCTTGCAGCACCAGGGGCGGCAACGCTTGAACCAATTCGCGGAGTCGGTGCACGAGTCGTAGCAAGTATGGAAGCTTCACTTTCAGTTCCAACTGCAACATCGGTACGTGCGATTCCAGCAAAGTTAATGATCGATAACAGAATTGTGATTAACAATCACTTAAAGCGTGGCCGTGGTGGAAAGGTCTCCTTCACACACATCATCGCCTACGCAATGATCAAGGCCCTTCGTGCGATGCCAGAGATGAATGCTTTCTATGGCGAACTCGATGGCAAGCCGGCTCTTGGAAAACCAGAACATATCAACCTCGGTATCGCTATCGATTTAGCAAAGCCAGATGGAACCCGCCAACTTCTAGTTCCATCTATTAAGGGTTGCGAAGGACTTGATTTTGGTCAGTTCTGGGTCGCCTACGAAGAGATCGTAAAGAAAGCGCGTGCAGGAACTCTTACCGTTGAGGATTATGCAGGAACCACTGTCTCGCTTACCAACCCAGGAACAATTGGAACTGTTCACTCTGTTCCACGTTTAGTGCAGGGACAAGGGCTCATCATTGGCGTTGGCGCCATGGATTACCCAGCTGAATTCCAAGGTGCAAGTGAAGAGACTCTTGCACGTATGGCAATTAGCAAAGTTATTACTCTGACCAGCACCTACGATCACCGCGTTATTCAAGGAGCGCAATCAGGTGATTTCTTACGTCGCATCCACGAACTTCTGCTTGGCGCTGAACATTTCTATGACGAAATCTTTACAGCTCTTCGAATTCCATACGAACCAATTCGTTGGGCATCAGACTTTGCTTTCACTAAAGATGAAGAGATCGATAAGACCGCTCGCGTTCAGCAGTTAATTCAGGCTTATCGCACATGGGGCCACTTAATGGCTGATATTGATCCGCTCGTGTATGCCCAGCGCACTCATCCAGATCTTGATGTGGTCAATCATGGTCTTACTCTCTGGGATCTCGATCGCGAATTTGCGACCGGTGGTTTTGGTGGCAAGAACTTCCTTCCACTCCGCAAAATTCTAGGAATTCTTCGCGATTCATACTGCCGCTCTATTGGCGTCGAATACATGCACATCTCAAACCCAGAAGAGCGCAAGTGGATGCAGCAGCATATTGAAATTGGTCTACCTGCAATCGAGCGTGAAGAACAGCTTCGTATCTTGCGTAAGCTCAACAGCGCCGAAGCATTTGAATCTTTCTTGCAGACAAAGTTTGTGGGACAGAAGCGCTTCTCACTTGAAGGTGGCGAATCAGTAATTCCTCTAACAGATGCAATCGTTTCATCAGCTGCAGAACGTGGACTTGATGAAGTCTGCATCGGTATGCCGCACCGCGGTCGCCTCAACATGTTGGCAAATATCGGTGGCAAATCAGTGGGACAGATCTTCCAAGAGTTCCAAGGCCACTATGCCGAAAATGAAGTTCATGGTTCTGGAGATGTGAAGTATCACCTCGGCACAGAAGGCGTCTTTACAGCGCAATCAGGTGCAACAACCAAGATTTATCTCGCTGCTAACCCTTCACACCTGGAAGCAGTTAACCCAGTGCTTGAAGGAATTGTGCGCGCAAAGCAAGATCGCCTTAACAACAAGGGCGCTTACACAGTTCTACCTATCTTGCTCCACGGTGATGCCTCCTTTGCTGGCCAGGGTGTTAACGCCGAAACGCTGCAACTTTCACAACTTCCTGGTTATCGCACAGGTGGAACGATTCATATCGTCATCAATAACCAAGTTGGATTTACAACATCGCCACATGCATCTCGCTCATCTCGTTACTCAACAGATGTCGCTAAGTTGATTGAAGCACCTGTCTTCCACGTCAATGGCGATGATCCTGAAGCATGTGTTCGCGTTGCTCACCTTGCCTTTGAATACCGCCAAGCATTTAATAAAGATGTAGTCATCGACATGGTCTGCTACCGCCGCCGCGGTCATAACGAGGGTGATGAACCAAGTTTCACTCAGCCGCTCATGTACAAGTTGATTGATGCCAAGCGCTCAACTCGTACTCTCTATACCGAAGCGCTCGTTGGCCGCGGTGACATCACGCCAGAGCAGGCAGATGAAATCGCACGTGATTACCAGTCACAGCTGGAAGAAGTCTTCGCATCCGTTGCCAACTACCAAGAAGAGCACGATCCAAACTTTGTCCCACCTGCTGTTCCTAACGCTGAAGATGTTCCTACCTTCATTTCAGAACAACTCATCCGCGAAATCGCCGCAACCCAAGTGGCGATACCAGAAGGATTTAACGTCCACCCTAAGTTACTTCCACAGCTACAAAAGCGCGCCGAATCAATCAATGATGCAACTATCGATTGGTCAACGGGCGAAATGTTGGCATTCGGCTCGCTTCTCAAAGAAGGTCGCCCAATTCGTTTAGCCGGACAGGATTCACGTCGCGGCACATTCTCTAATCGCCACGCAGTCATTATCGATAAGGAAAATGGCAGCGAGTGGACTCCCCTTCGCTCACTTATCTCTGATGCCAACCAATTCTTCGTTGTTGATTCACTCTTGAGTGAATATGCAGCAATGGGCTTTGAATACGGTTACTCCGTTGCGCGCGCAGAAGCGCTCGTACTCTGGGAAGGTCAGTTCGGCGACTTTGCTAACGGCGCCCAGACAATCATCGATGAATTCGTCTCCTCTGCTCTACAGAAGTGGGGAGAGCGTTCATCCGTTGTCCTCTTACTTCCACACGGCTATGAAGGACAAGGCCCAGATCACTCATCCGCACGTATTGAAAGATTCTTAGCTCTCTGTGCCGAAAAGAATATGACTGTGGCCCAGCCTTCAACTCCGGCTTCCTACTTCCACTTGCTCCGCTTCCATGCTGCAAATCCAAAGCGTCGTCCAATGGTTGTCTTCACACCAAAATCTATGTTGCGCTTAAAAGCAGCAGCATCATCAATCAGCGACTTCACCTCTGGAACATTCTTGCCAGTAATCGGTGACCACGAAGTTCAGAACGCCACTCGTTTGATCTTCTGCTCTGGAAAGATTTATCACGACCTCGTTGCAGAGCGGGCACGTTTAAATGACAGCAGCACCGCCATTGTTCGCGTGGAGCGCCTCTATCCACTTCCTGTTGCACAGATGGAAGTTGAAGCGAAGAAGCATCCAAACGCTAACTTGCTCTGGGTTCAGGATGAACCAGCAAACCAAGGTCCATGGCCACATATTGCTCTCAGCACAACCCAAGCAATTGGTGGAACCGCTGTTGATAATCGCGTATTGCGTCGCATCTCTCGTCGCGCTGCTGCATCTCCTGCAACTGGAAATCATCACTTGCATGAGGATGAGGCAAAGGCGTTGCTAGTCGAAGCCTTTACTCGATGAAGGTTTCCAAATGAGCACTGAAGTTCAAGCACTTGGTCTAACTGGCAAAGAGTTCGTCATGTTCAGTACTGATTGGTGCGGATATTGCAAGCGGCTTAAGAGCCAGCTTGATGAACATGGAATCACTTTCCGCGAAATCAATGTTGAGCAAGAGTTGAATTACGCAACTTTTGTTGAAAAGGTAAATGGTGGAAATCGCGTTGTTCCCACTCTCTTGTTCTCTGATGGTCAAGCGCTGACAAATCCATCTGTGATCGCTGTGAAAGAGAAGTTAGCTAGCCTTTAAGCGCGCTTTGCTCTAAATAAAATCTTTGCTCGCACGCTAGTAATTGGAAGCCATCCCCACTGCCTGGAATCCGTCCCTGCTGGGTTATCGCTGCTGACATAAATCGTTGGCATATGACCACCAGATGTGCGCGTCTGCGTAACTCGCTTCACATAGAAAATACCCGGCTGTTCATCGCGTTCGATGACGATGACGTTGCCAACCTTGATGCGATGTGCCCCCGAGAGCTTGTACGTAGCCCAGCGACCCATCAACCAATCACCAGCGTTGTAGGTGGGCGCCATTGAGTCGCCTTCTACGACCATGGTTGCGTACTTCGCCATAAGTCGAATTCTAGTGAGACCTGCAGTAGTCTCGCTCTCATGAGAAATATATTCACACCAAAAATTACTGTTCACGCACATTGCGATCTTCCTTGCGGTGTCTATGACCCAGCACAAGCAAAGATTGAAGCGCTCTCTGTAAAGGCTTGCATGGAAAAGTATGCAGCTAACCCAGATGCAGATTTCCGCTCACGTTCTGTTGCAATTAAGGAAGAGCGCTCACACCAAGTCAAAGAGCACCTCTGGGTTCTCTGGACTGACTACTTCAAGGCACCTCACTTCGAGAAGTACCCACAACTGCACTCACTCTTTAATGAAGCGACAAAGCTTGCTGGCGCTGCAGGTACAAAGGGAACTCAAGATGTTGCAGTTGCAGATTCGCTAATTGCAAAGATCGATGAGATTGCAGCAATCTTCTGGGAGACCAAGAAGGCCTAAGTTAGAAATCAGTTGCTATTCGTTAATTAACGATTGGGCGGCAGTGCGAGCGAGGAAAGATAATCGCTCAACTGTCGCCCTTGTTATTTCTGCCTGAGCTAAGTGGCGCTCTCCATCATAAACTTCACATTCAAAGGTCAACTCTCTGCCTTCAATGTTAATCACGCGGGCATTTGCTCGTATCTCTACTCCACTTGTTGCAGAACCTACGATCTCAAGGCTTGAGTGTGTAAGAAAGGTAGTTTCGCCAGCATCGAGATACTCAGAGAGAGCAGCTACGCATGCGCTCTCCATTAATGAGAGATAGATAGATGGTGCAACGACAGGTAAATCAGAGACGCCCATCGTGACGCAAGTATCTCCAGGGCGGACAGCTAAGACAGAGAAGCCAACTGCCCCAAGGACTTCATCTGCCGGTCTCATACTTGGAAGGTTACTTCTCGTCCTCAATAAAGTGCTGGATATGTGTCTGCTCGATTTGAATCTCGCGATGCTCGACATTGCCAAACTCATCAATCTCAATGGAAATCTCAGTCATGCTGAACTGAGTAACCACTTCAGTGGTGCCGGCGCCAGCCATCTGCGCACGTAGTTGGCTATGAATACTCTGATGTAAATCATCTGGAGCTTGCTCATCGCAGCTTCGCTTTAAGACATCTTGCAACATCTGCTGCATCGCGCGTTCATGCTCAATCTCTGCAGCACATGGTCCACAAGTAATGAGGTGGCTGGAAATTGCCTCCGCTTGTGGAATCTCTTGCAGTTCTCCTTCAATAATGAAGATGACAGATGCCAAGACATCGCCGCACTTAATCTCGATGTAGCTCACTTGTCACCTCCAACCGTGTAGCCGAGTTCTTTGGCATAGTCAGCAAGCTTCTCGCGCAACTGCTTACGTCCGCGATGCAGACGAGACATCACCGTTCCAGCAGGTGAACCAACAATCTCTGCGATCTCTTTATACGAAAATCCTTCAACATCGGCGAGATAGACGACGATACGAAACTCTTCTGGAATCTCTTGCAACGCGCGTTTGATATCGCTATCAGGAAGGTTTTCAAGAGCCTGCATCTCAGCAGATTTACCTTGATCACTTGTGTGTGATTGTGCTTCGGCAACCTGCCAATCTTCCAACTCATTATTAGAAATTTGAGGTTGGCGCTGACCTTTGCGGTAGGTATTGATAAATGTTGTTGTTAATACGCGATAGAGCCAGGCGCGCAGATTTGTGCCTTCCTCAAATTGGTGAAATGAGGCAAAAGCTTTGAGGTAGGTATCTTGAACTAAATCTCGTGCATCTTCAGGATTCTTTGTATAACGCAGCGCAGCTGCATATAGCTGGTTAGTGAACACAAGAGCATCGCGCTCGAACCGAGTGGTGCGATCGGCGGCGCTCTCGAGAACTAGATCCTTGGATGTCATCGTCGATAGCGTATATCTAAAAGAGGGTTTCTGGCGCTCCGAGCTCAATCGGAGCAATCAGTTCAGGGCCGTTGTTGGCAACGAGATTAACTCGAGATGACACTGGCACGGGTACTACTCCAGCAGCGGGGTCTTCATTGACCATCAACTTAATAAGGCGATTGATATCTCGACCTTCTGGATCTAACCAATCGCTCCATCTCTCCTCCGGCATAAAAACTGGCATTCGACTGTGAATTGTCGCTAACTCACCTACCGCTTCTCGCGTAATGATGGCAGCGCTCTGAATCACCTGCCCCTTTTCGCTCTGCCAACTACTCCAAATACCCGCGATAGAAAGTTGACGTTGATCAACTCGTCTGATGTAGAACGGTTGCTTGGGCGCATACTTGCCGAGCGAAGTCGCCCATTCGTAATAACCAGTTGCCGGAATCAAACAGCGTGAAGTTCTAAAGGCGTGACGAAACGTTGGCTTCTCGTGGATTGATTCACTGCGCGCATTGATTGCATGTGATTGAGATGCGCGTGCATCTGCCATGGTTTTTTGCCACGGAGCGATGATTCCCCATGATGCGCTATCGAGAATCCTTGAGTCTGATTCATTTCTAATAATGTAAATCTCATTTGTGGGGGCGATATTCCAATTGAGCGGCAGCGATTGATCTAGAGTCGAACCATCCAAAGCGAAGGATTGAACAATCTCTTCAGCGCCTAAAGTTTGCGCATATCGGCCGCACATACTCGAATCCTAACTACATGAAGAGCAAGATAGACTGCGCGTATGAGCGATGCGCACTGGCCTGCACCCTTTCGTGGGCGCACACCTGTGCACGCACAAGTGACAATCCCTGGCTCAAAATCTGTCACAAATCGTGCGCTGATCTTGGCCTCTCTTGCAACATCACCTTCCACTATTCGCAAACCACTTATCTCGCGAGATTCTGAACTGATGTCTGCCGGACTATCGGCACTTGGAATTTCAATTACTGGCAGCGACGAAGCGTGGCAGATAACTCCCGCGCCGCTTCGTGGCCCAGCGCGAGTTGATGTAGGAAATGCCGGAACGGTTATGAGATTTCTTCCGCCACTTGCAGCTCTTGCACAAGGAGATATCTCCTTCGATGGAGATCCCCGGTCTTACGAGCGTCCACTTGGCCCAGTAATTAAGGCGCTGGAAGAACTTGGAATCGAAATTGATCATGGTGGTCGCTACAGCCTTCCGATGGTGATCAAAGCGCGCGGAAAAGTTAAGGGCGGTGCGCTCACTATCGATGCCAGCGCATCGAGCCAATTCTTATCTGCCCTGCTTCTTGTTGCACCAAGTATGGAAGAAGGAATAACTGTTACCCATCGCGGCGGATCTCTGCCATCGATGCCACACATTGAGATGACTGTTGCAATGCTCCGTGATTTTGGCGCTGATGTCACAGTCGATCCCGCAGCTCAAACCTGGAGCGTTAAGGCAGGTGCGCTTCACGGAAAAGATTTAGTGATTGAACCTGATCTTTCAAATGCATCTCCATTCTTATCAATTGCCATGGTCTGCGGTGGCAGCATCACAATCTCGGATTGGCCACGTGCAACAACGCAACCTGGTGATCAATTGCGCGACATCTTCACCCAAATGGGCGCCACCGTTGAGTTAAACGATGACGGACTCACACTCACCGGCGGTAATTCAATTCACGGAATTGATATTGATTTACATGATGTCGGTGAACTCACTCCATCGATTGCAGCTCTTGCAGCGCTAGCTGACTCGCCTTCACATCTTCGTGGAATTGGCCATCTACGCTTACATGAAACAGATCGCTTGGCAGCTCTTACTCGTGAAATCAACTCACTCGGTGGAAACGTGGTCGAGGAAGAGACAGCGCTCCATATAACTCCAGCGCCGCTACACGCAGGTGTATTCCACACCTATGAAGATCACCGCTTAGCAACAGCTGGTGCGGTTATCGGGTTGGTAACGCCAGGAATCGAAGTAGAGAATGTGGCGACAACTCGCAAGACTCTCCCTGATTTCCCAGGTCTTTGGAATAGCTTGGTTATATGAGTCCACGCGAATACGACGAATCGGATGCTCGCATTCGCCCTTCTCGCACTACGCGCAGACGCAGTAAAGATCGCCCCACTCACTCAGATTCCGTTACCGCCTTCGTCACGACAGTCGATCGTGGTCGCACCACTTGCGTGACAGAAGATGGAACAGTAATAACTGCCATGAAGGCGCGCGAGCTCGGACCTAAATCTGTTGTCGTAGGTGACTTGGTTGAAATAGTTGGAGATCGCAGCGGTACTGAAGGAACCTTGGCACGCATCGTTGCTGTCAATGAACGAACCAACACTTTAAGTCGTACCGTCGATGACGCAGCTCGTGTGGAAAGGACAATTGTTGCCAATATCGACCAATTGATGATTGTTGTCGCCTCAACAAACCCAGAGCCACGCAGAGGCCTTATTGATCGATTCTTGGTAAGCGCATTCCACGAATCTATTGCGCCAATCATTCTGGTAACTAAAGTAGATCTTGCTCCTATTCCTGATTTCTTTAGCGAATACCGCGCCCTGGGTGTTGAAATCATTACAACTTCTTCCAAACTTAGCTCGCGCGCAGAAGAGATTGCTGCAATACGAGACATTCTCCATGACAAGATTTCAGTTCTTGTCGGCCACTCGGGCGTGGGTAAATCAACTCTTATCAATGACTTGGTTGATAGCGCAGCTCGAGCAACTGGCGATGTCAACGATGTCACAGGACGTGGACGTCACACTTCATCAAGTGCGATAGCGCTCCCACTTGCAGGTGGCGGCTGGATTATTGATACGCCGGGAATCCGCGCATTTGGTCTCTCGCATCTCAATAAAGATCGCATCATTGAATCCTTCCCTGAGATTTATCAAGTAACGCAAAGTTGCATGCCCAACTGCTCTCATAGCGAAGCCAGCTGCGCCCTTAACGCGTGGATTGAATCTGACGCTGCAGCCAAGAGCGAACGTTTAATTAGAGTCACAAGTCTGCGCTCACTTCTTGAAGTCAAGCCTTCCGATGAGGAGCGTTAGACTGGCCATATGGGTACAAGTCGCGGTGAAGATCTCGCACTCGCACACCGTTTAGCTGATGCGGCCGATGCCATCACGCTCTCGCGCTACCAAGCAATAGATCTCACGGTAACAACCAAACCAGATAACACCCCCGTAACAGATGCAGATAGATCTGCAGAGGATGCAATCCGCGCACTCTTGCATGCACACCGCCCTGATGATGGAATCGTCGGCGAAGAGTTTGGGAATATTGGTCTGGAAAAGAGCCGTTACTGGGTCATTGATCCCATCGATGGCACAAAGAACTTTCTCCGCGGAGTTCCAACGTGGGCAACTCTCATCGCCTTAATGGAGAAGAGTGGCGATGGATCTGAAAAAGTTGTTGTGGGCGTTGTCAGCGCTCCTGCGCTCTTTCGTCGTTGGTATGCCTATGAAGGCGGCGGCGCTTTTGTCATCGTCAATAAAGAATCTGATGCGCACTCAACTCCTCGAAAGATTTCTGTATCTGCCATTTCAAAGATAGAAGATGCATCCATTTCGCACTCTGACTTTCAAGGATGGGGC
>CAZHPQ010000030.1:0-1472 GCA_964533845.1 uncultured Candidatus Planktophila sp. | reverse complement strand
GTTTCGGGAATGACCTGTTCTTCCTGCGTGAACACAATTGAGCGCGCACTCAATGAAATTCCTGGAGTAAAGGCTTCCGTTAACTTTGCATCAGAGACGGTGCATATTCTGGCCCCAGCAGATGTCTCTGCAGACCAGATAATTAAAGGGATTAAATCAGCTGGGTATTCAGCAACGCTGCTGACAGATCAAGCCGATCCAGCACTTCACCGCAAAGGTGCAGCGCGCGCGCTCTTCTTTGCAGCCCTCTTTGCTATTCCTGCCATTGCAATCTCAATGGTGATGAGCTGGCATCAGCCCATAAACGATTGGCTCATTGATCTCTTTACTCAGTACGAGATTGCGTTACCACCGCATGCAGATCACCTCTTTGCATCATGGCTCGTTATTGTTCTTACCGCGCCACTTATTCTCTTTGTCGCCTTCCCAATCCATCGCGCAGCGATAAGAAACGCTTTCCATCCCACGATGGACACTTTGATCTCATTAGGTTCGCTCAGCGCCTACACCTGGTCTATCTATGCCACCTATAACAACGTGGGCGATGTCTATACCGAAGTAGCTGCCGGAGTCCTGCTCTTTGTCATCCTGGGGCGTTACCTCGAATCTCGCGCCAAGCGCAGCGCAAGTAGCGCGCTATCAACCTTGCTTGCGCTCGGCGAAAAAGAAGTTTCAGTCTTACGTAACGGAACTGAAGTATTGATTCCAATCTCACATCTGCAGGTGGGCGATGAATTTATCGTCAAGCCAGGTGCGCGAATTGCAACGGATGGAATCGTTATTTCAGGTACGAGCTCTGTAAATAATTCGATGATGACCGGTGAATCTGTACCTGTTGAAGTATCCCCCGGCATGAACGTAATTGGTTCTGCGCTAAATAACAATGGCCGTTTGATTGTGCGCGCCACTCGTATAGGTAGCGATACAGAACTTGCTCGCATTACTTCTATGGTGGTTACCGCCCAAGGCAGTAAGGCGCCTATTCAAGCGCTGGCAGATAAAATTGCTGCGATCTTCGTTCCAGTCGTTACCGTCCTTGCGATTGCTACCTTTGCTTACTGGTTCTATCTTGCTGACAAGAATCTGACTTTTTCAATTTCTACTGCAATTACTGTCCTTGTTATCGCTTGTCCATGCGCACTTGGTTTAGCAACTCCAGTCGCGCTCCTTGTCGCCTCTGGACGCGGTGCGCTCCGCGGAATTGTTATTCGCCAGCCACGAGTCTTAGAGGCATCACGCCAGATTGACGTTGCAATCTTCGATAAGACCGGAACTCTCACCGATGGAGTAATGAAGGTGCACGATGCGGTCATACCTGCGTCAGCGCATAAAGTATTGGGTGCATCCTTTGCGCAGCACCTCACTGAACGAAATATTTTGTCATCGGCCCTTGCCCTCGAAAGTCAGAGCGATCATCCGTTGGCACAGGCAATTGCCTCCTATTGCATTAGTCGCGGAGCAGAACAACTTCC
>CAZHPQ010000029.1:0-12994 GCA_964533845.1 uncultured Candidatus Planktophila sp. | reverse complement strand
AGCCCTGTGGCAGCAACCATTCCGCAATCAGTGCGCGGCAGAAGTAGTTCGTACTTCGCTGAATCAAGAAGCTTGGCAATGCGCGCTTCAGGGTCCAACAACGATGTTGACATAGCCCTAGATTAGAGCGATTTAAATGCAAGCACCACGTTGTGGCCACCAAAACCGAAAGAATCATTAAGCGCTGCGATATCTCCCGCTGGAAGTTGGCGCGGTGTGTCGCGAACGACATCGATAGTCACAGCTGGATCTAAGTTTTCAATATTGATAGTCGGAGGAGCAAGACGTTCTTGGAGCGCCTTGACGATAAAGACAGATTCGATTGCGCCAGCGCCACCAAGGAGATGGCCTGTCATTGATTTTGTTGCAGAGACTGCAACGTGATCTGCATCTGCACCCAACGCTTTACGTAAAGCATTTGCTTCAGCAACATCGCCTGCAGGAGTAGATGTGGCATGTGCGTTGAGATGAACAATATCTTTTGTCGATAGCCCTGAAGCTTGGAGCGCAAACTTAATAGCTCGCTGAACACCTTCTCCATCTGGATCAGGAGCAGCGATGTGATACCCATCGGATGTAAGGCCTTGTCCGCCGACTTCGCAGTAAATCTTGGCACCGCGCGCTTTGGCAGATTCATACTCTTCTAAAACCAATACGCCGCCACCTTCGCCCAGCACAAAACCATCGCGATCGACATCGTATGGACGAGAAGCTCGTTGTGGCGCATCGTTGCGAGTCGAAAGAGCCTTCATAGCAGCAAAGCCAGCCATCGGAAGTTGATGAACAGCAGCTTCGACGCCGCCGGTGACAATAATGTCGGCGCGATTATTCTTAATCATCTCGTAGGCATAGCCAATAGCTTCGGCGCCAGATGCGCAGGCGCTGACAGGTGTATGAACTCCCGCCTTCGCTTTGAGTTCGAGGCCAACATTTGCAGCAGGTCCATTTGGCATCAACATCGGTACTGTGTGAGGACTTACGCCGCGGGCACCCTTTTCATTGAGATTTACAAATTGATCAAGGAGCGTGATAACTCCACCGATACCTGATGCGATGACAACGCCGAGACGTTCTTTATCTATATCGTCAGGAGATCCGGCATCTTTCCACGCCTCGCGAGATGCAACGAGTGCGAACTGCTCAGAGCGATCAAGACGGCGCATCTCTACGCGCTCCATCTGATCTGCGGGTTCAATGGCAACGCGCGCTGCGAAGTGAACAGGAAGAAGCTCTCGCCAATCTTCGGTAAGCAGTCGAACCCCACTCTGGCCGGCAAGAAGCGCCTTCCAGGTGGTTTCGACATCTCCGCCCAGGGGGGTTGTAGCCCCAAGGCCTGTTACTACTACGCGACGTTCAGCCATTCGTTTATTTCAAACTATTAATTCAAAGTGGTTAGGCAGCAGCGTTAACGATGAAATTGACTGCATCTCCAACAGTTGCGAGTTCAGTTACCTTCTCGTCAGGAATCTTTACGCCAAAGCGCTCTTCGCATGCGACGACAACTTCAACCATGCTGAGTGAGTCAACTTCGAGATCATCAGTGAAGTTCTTATCGAGTTCGATTGATGCAGCTGGAATGCCTGCAACTTCTTCTACGATCTCTTTAATTCCTGCAAGTACATCTGCTTGTGACAGCGCCATTGTGATTCCTTTTCTTCTATTTACTCTTCTGTTGCCTTAGGTGTGTAATTGTCTATGAAGGAAGGCCTTACTTCCCAGTAAACGGGGGAGTAATTCGAGAAAAATTATGGTTTTTCAGGCAATCTCACAACTTGCCCCGCATAAACGAGACCTGCGCCATAGCCAATGAGTAGAGCTAATTTTCCATGAAGCTCGGGATGTTTCTCCAAGAGAGCATCCATGGCAAGAGGGATTGATGCCGCTGAAGTATTTCCATTGGCGCGAATGTCATCTGCAATCACCACAGATTCTGGCATATCCATCTCTTTTGCCATTGTTTCAATAATTCTGATATTTGCTTGATGTGGAATAAATGCATCGAGATCGTTAACGGTAAGACCTGCTGAATCAAGCGCCTTGAGCGCTGCCTTACTCATTGAGAAGACCGCCCACCGAAATACTTTCTGACCTTCTTGCGAAATGTTGGGCCACTTGCCTCCAGCTTTAGTGAGCTGTGTTTCGTAATCACGAACATCAACCCATGATGGATTCATCAAGATGGCATCGCGGCTATCAGCATCTGATCCCCACTCAACTGGTCCGATTCCTGCATCACGGGATGGCCCGATAACAACAGCGCCTGCGCCATCTGCGAAGATGAATGCTGTTGCGCGATCGTTGGGGTCGGTAAAGTCTGAAAGTTTTTCTGCGCCAATAACAAGTACATGCTTTGATGAGCCGGACTTAATAAAGTCATGCGCCATCGCGACACCATATGAAAATCCAGCACATGCAGCATTTACGTCGAAGGCAGCTGCTTTGGGATGTCCTAAACGTTGCAAGATTGCAGTTGCTGCAGACGGTGCCTGAAAGGGAAAGGTGATTGTGGCAACGATGATGGTGTCGATATCGCTAATCGCAAGTTTGGCTTTCCTGAGAGCCGATTCTGCAGCCCAGGTAGCCATATCGAGAACTGTTTCATCGCTGCCAGCAAAGCGTCGAGTTTCAATTCCGGTGCGCTGCTGAATCCATTCGTCACTCGAATCGATGCGGTCGACGATTTCAGAGTTTGGCACAATTCTTTTGGGACGATAAGAACCGACGGCAAGGATCTGACTTTCAGTACCGGTCTTTGTTGAAATTACCTTTGTCATTTATGCCTTTCCATGGCGTGCTGCAAACTCGCGAGCTGCTGCAATATCTGCAGGAGATTTCAGAGCGCACTGTTCGATCTCAGGAGCTGCACGTTTAATCAGTCCGGCAAGTGTCCCACCTGGTGCTAGTTCAATAACGCCTGTGACACCTTGCGCGCGCAGCGTTTCCATGCAGAGATCCCAACGAACTGGGTTGGCAATCTGATTGACGATGCGATCGAGGACTTCACGGCCATCGCGTACAACTGCGCCATCTTTATTTGAAATCACTGAGACCTTTGCAGGTGTTGTTTCGATGGTTGCAGCCATCGTGCGAAGTGGAGCAACAGCTGGTTCCATAAAGGGTGTGTGAAATGCACCGGCAACTGCAAGTGCTCGCACGCGCGCACCTTCGGGCGCTAACTGCGAGAGCGCATCTAGATTTCCAGCTGCAACAATTTGCCCGGCGCCATTGTCATTTGCGGCTACCAGTCCTAGTTCTGCAATTGCGGCAAGAACTACAGATCTTTCGCCTCCAAGTACTGCTGACATTCCGGCAGGTGCAAGGGATGCGGCCTTTGCCATCTCTTGCCCACGAAGGTGTACCAGTTTCATGGCATCAAGTTCGGTCAAGGTTGCCGCAAGTGCTGCTGCCGCAATTTCTCCCACTGAGTGGCCAGCAACGAAAGATGCATGTACATCAGAACCGAGCGCATGTGCGCTGATAAGACTGGCAGCAACTATCAAAGGTTGGGCGTTAGCGGTGTCTTTGATTTCATCAGCGTCCGCCACGGTTCCTAAACGTTCTAGATCAAGGTTGATGGCGTTGGAATAAGAAGTTAAAAGTTTTTTGAGCTCTGCATCTTCAAGCCATGCAGTGAGCATGCCTGGCGTCTGTGAACCTTGACCAGGAGCGAGTATTGCAAGCACGAAGTAAATATATGGGGTTACGAACGAGTAACTAGCCACACGTGAGCGCAATGTGGCGCCACTTTTACCTTTGCAGCAGGTAGTTCGATGATTGGCTGATGTGTTTCAACTGGAGATGATGCATCAAAGATTCGGCGGAAACTTGTGCCCCATTTTTCATCAGGCAAGGTAAATGTTGTCTCTTGGGTTGAAGAGTTAAGTAGTAACAAAAGTCCTCGGTCAGGCCCTGCCTCAATCTGTACAGTCAGACTTCGTTTCTCACCATCTGCCCAATGCGCTTCAGTCATTTCGTGTCCGCCCAAACTAAACCAGGCAATATCTTTTCGTTGCGTACCTAAATCAAGGCGACCAGTAAAGAATTCTGCAGCAACGTCGGCGAGATAGGTTTTGCGAATACGCGTCAGTTCAGCAACTGAGTCACGCATATCTTTCTGTAGATCAGTTAGTTCCCATGGATTAGCCCATCCACCCAAAAATGTTTCAGGGCTATCAGCAATATCTACTGTCATGTCGCGCGGCATTGAATACGCATTATTGGATCCCGCTTGAGTGCGGCAGAGTTCATCGCCCATCGTGATCATAGGGACACCTGCAGATAAGAGCAGAGTAGCCATCATCGATTTTTTCAGTGAATGGCGCAGGGCATTTACTTGTGGGTCTTCAGTAGGTCCTTCAACCCCCATATTCCACGAGCGATTCTCACTTGAACCATCGCGATTATCTTCAAGGTTTGCTTCATTGCGTTTTTGCGAATACATCACCAAGTCGGTCAAGGTAAATCCATCATGTGCTGTAACAAAGTTAATTGATGACGTTGGGCCACGATAGAAGAAGACATCGGAGGAACCGCTAATTCCATCGGCAATATCTGAAACTCCTTCGCCGTAACCTCGCGCTAAGTCGCCTAGCCAGAATTGGCGCACAGAGTCGCGATAACGGTCATTCCACTCGCGCCAGGGATGTGGAAAATCACCGAGTGAGTAGCGAGATATATCCCAAGGTTCGGCAATCATCTTGAAGTTACGCAAGACCGAATCAGCTTCAATGGCAGACATCAACGCTGAATCAAAAGCTGAATGTGTTGAATAAAGCGCAGTTGTTAAGTCGAAGCGGAACCCATCCACACCAATGACTTCAACCCACCAGCGTAGAGAATCGACGATATGGCGCACGCCGTGCGGGCTAGAGGCGCGAATCGTATTTCCACAGCCAGTGACATCGATGTAGTTACCTTGTCCATCATGGCGATACCACGAGTTGTTATCGATTCCTTTATAAGAAAAAGTTGGACCGCCTACGCCACCTTCTGCAGTGTGGTTGTAGACAACATCAAGAAATACTTCAATGCCGTTCTCGTGTAAACGATCAATAGCCCATTGCAGCTCGGTGACAGGATCATCAGTTGCGGCGTATTCAGAATGTGGCGCCGAAAAGGCGATCGCGTTATAACCCCAATGATTTTTTCTACCGCGATGCCAGATTGCCGGTTCAGTTGCATACGAGTGAATCGGTAGTAGCTCAAGTGCGGTTACACCTAAGTGCTTCAAATGTTCGATGGTGCTGGGATGTCCTAGCGCTTTATACGTACCGCGCTCTTCGGCAGGAATCTGCATATTTTTTGCAGTCAACCCTTGGACATGTGCTTCATAGATAACTTCTTGAGTCCATGAATAGATAGGGCGGTTTATCTCGCGAGCGCGGTAGTCAGTAACAACAGAGAATGGGATAAACCCAGCGCTATCGCGGTTATCGCGAATCGTGTTATCGCCCGTGCCGGTTCCATCAGTTGCTACATGGCCATAAATTTCAGGCGCATAGGTAACAGTTCCATCTAACTTGTGGGCGTAAGGATCAATCAATAACTTGGCAGCATTAAAGCGAGATCCATATTCAGGCGCCCAGGTGCCGTAGACGCGATAGCCGTATCGCTGTCCGGCGCGCACACCTGCGAGGTAGCCATGCCAGATAGGTCCATTGCGATGTGAAAGGGCGAAGCGAGTTTCAACTAACTTGCCATTGACCTCATTGAAGAGGCAGAGCTCAACGGCGGTCGCAGCCTGGGTCCAGATCGCGAAGTTACATCCGCCCTCGGTAAGAGTGGCGCCGAGGGTTCGCGGGTCTGCAGGAAGCACTGGGCTATCTTGCCGTGGCTACTCGTCAAAAGGCGCTTTCGCGTTGTGAAAGAGCCTACCCGTCAGTAACATACCCAGTATGAAGATTGCTGTCTGCGTAAAACAAGTTCCTGATTCATGGGCTGAGAAGAAGATGGTTGGTGGCGTTCTCGATCGCGAAAGCGTCGATGCCGTCCTCAATGATCTTGATGAATATGCCGTTGAAGAGGCTCTGCGTATTGCAGAAGCGCACGGCGGCAATGAAGAAGGTGGCCCACATACAGTTACCGTGATTTCAATGGGGCCAGAACGCGCAACCGAAGCAGTACGTAAGGCGCTCTCTATGGGTGCAAACGATGCCATCTTGGTCAGTGATGCAGCGCTCGCAGGATCAGATGCGCTCGCCACATCTGCAGTTCTGGCCAAAGTAATCAGCGATGGTGGATACGACATTGTTATCTGTGGAACCGAATCAACAGATGCTCGCATGAGCGTTGTTCCAGCGATGCTCAGCGCTCGCCTTGGTTGGGCACAGCTCACTTTTGCTTCAAAAGTTGTGGTCGATCCTGCCGGCAAAGTCTCAATTACTCGTGTCACCGAAGCAGGCGTTGATGAAATGTCAGCAGCGTTTCCGGTTGTTGTTAGCGTTGTCGAAAAGATTAATGAACCACGCTATCCATCCTTTAAAGGAATCATGGCAGCGAAGAAGAAGATAATTGAGCAGAAAGATTTGGCAGCCGTTGGCATTGCAGCCCAAAGCGCCTGGTCACAAGTCAAAGATGCCAACCCACGTCCACCACGCGCTGCTGGCCTTAAGGTCAATGATGAAGGTAGCGGCGGAGAAGCGTTAGCCACATTCCTAGCAGAGAAGAAGTTGATATGAGCACAGTATTAATCCTTGCTGATTTCTCAGGCGATCACGCAACCAAAACAACTGCAGAGCTAGCAACTGCAGCAGCCCGTATTGGTTCAGTCTCAGCAGTAGTTCTAGCACCTGCCGGTAAAGGTGCAGCCCTTGCTGCAACTGTTAACCAAGGTCCAATCAGCAATGTGATTGTCGTTGAATCAAATGATTTCGCATCTCACGGAGTGGCAGCAGTAGCTGATGCGCTTGCAGGCGTTGTCAAAGATAAGTCACCGGCAGCCTTGCTCATTGCTTCACACGCCTTTGGCAAAGAGGTAGCAGCACGCGTTGCAGTACTTACAGAATCAGGAATTATCACCGATGCAGTTGATGTCGCAGCCGATGCAACAGCAACACAACTTGTCTTCGGTGGTTCAACCACTGTTCATTCACAGGTTTCACAAGGCACACCCATCATCACGGTGCGCCCAAATAGCATTGATGCTGATGTGAGCGCTGCTAGCCCAGCGATCGAGAACGCAACAGCTGCAATTAGCGATATCGCTAAGAAGGCAACGATTGCGTCATCACAACCACCAGTAAAGGGCGGACGTCCAGAGTTAACAGAGGCAAACATCGTTGTTTCAGGTGGCCGTGGAACTGACGGAAACTTCAGCGCAGTCGAAGCATTTGCAGATCTACTTGGTGCAGCAGTTGGCGCATCACGAGCTGCAACAGATGCAGGTTGGTATCCACATTCGCATCAAGTTGGACAGACCGGTAAGACCGTCAGCCCACAGCTCTATGTTGCCTGCGGAATCTCTGGCGCAATCCAACACCGCGCAGGTATGCAGACTTCAAAGACAATCGTTGTGGTCAATAAAGATCCTGAAGCGCCGCTCTTTGATATCGCAGATTTCGGCGTTATTGGCGACCTCTTCAACGTGCTGCCGCAGGCGACTGCTGCAGTTGCAGCCAAAAAAGGCTAATACCGAAGCACGAACTAGACTGCTCCTATGAGCGTCTATCTCGACCATGCGGCAACCACGCCGATGTTCGATGTTGCCATTGAGGCGATGAACGCATCTCTGCGCAAACTAGGCAATCCATCTTCACTTCATACTGAAGGTCGTTCTACTCGTAAAGATGTTGAAGATGCCCGCGAAAAATTGGCAAAGGCGATTGACTGCTTGCCGAGCGAAGTAATTTTCACAGGCTCTGGCACTGAAGCTAATAACGCGGCGATCAAGGGTTTGTACTGGCACTCAGGGAAGAAAGTCATCCTGGTCTCAAGCATTGAGCATCATGCAGTTCTTGATCCGGCACATTGGCTTGTCGATCATGAAGGCGCTGAATTGATTGAAATCCCTGTCAACAGCGCAGGCGTGACAGATTTAGATTTTCTGCAGAAACTCGTTGCACAACGCGGATCTGAGATTGCCTTAATCTCTGTCATGCATAGCAATAACGAAACTGGCGTTATTCAACCAGTCGGTGAAATTGTAAAGATTGCTGGCGATATTCCAGTTCACTGCGATGCGGTGCAGAGTTTTTCGAAGGTCCCACTTTCCTATAAAGCCCTTGGCCTCTTTGCTATGACAATCAGTGCGCATAAAGTGGGTGGACCCCTTGGAATCGGTGCGCTGATCTTGCGACGCGCAGTTGAAATTCCACCGCTGCTACATGGCGGGGGACAAGAGCGCGATATTCGTAGTGGAACGCTCAATGCGCCATCCATTGTCGCCTTTGCTGCGGCCGTTGATGCAAATATGTACGACGCGAGAAAAGTTGCACAACTTCGTGATGCATTTGAAGCAGGTGTTATGCAGGCTAGACCGGATGCTGTGATTAACGGAAAGAGTTCACCGCGGCTTCCAGGAATTTCAAATATCACCTTTCCGGGCACACAGAGTGATTCGCTTTTGTTATTGATGGATTCTGAGAAAGTCTCTTGTTCAACAGGTGCTGCCTGCACCGCTGGAGTTCATCGCCCTAGCCATGTATTGATGGCGATGGGTCTTAGCGATGTTGTTGCACAATCTTCTCTTCGCTTCTCATTTGGTTCGACATCAACACAAGCCGATGTTGATTACACACTCTCAGTGCTGCCACGCGTTATCGAGCGCGGCTTGGCCGCACATGCCGTGGGTCGCTCATGAAGATTATCGCCGCCATGAGCGGTGGCGTTGACTCGGCCGTTGCCGCAGCGCGCGCAGTTGAGGCAGGACATGAAGTCATTGGCGTGCACTTGGCTCTTTCATCCAATCCACAGAAGTACCGCAGTGGTGCACGTGGATGTTGCACCATTGAAGATTCTCATGATGCTCGTCGCGCCGCCGATGTAATCGGTATTCCTTTCTATATCTGGGATATGGCAGATGAGTTTCATGAAGGTGTTGTCGAAAACTTTATGAGTGAATATGCAGCAGGACGTACTCCTAATCCATGTCTGCGTTGTAATGAAAAGATTAAGTTTGCAGCTGTTCTAGATCGCGCAAAGGCGATGGGTTTTGATGGCGTTGTCACTGGCCACTACGCACGCACTCGCGAAACAAGCGAAGGACGCACTCTGCATCGCGCAGTAGATCCACTGAAGGATCAGTCATATGTGCTTGCAGTTCTTAACCGCGAACAGATTAATGGTGCAATTTTTCCATTGGGCGATACTGAAAAAGTTGATATCCGAAAAGAAGCTGAAGCTCGCGGGTTAGCAGTCGCACAGAAGCCAGATAGCCACGATATTTGTTTCGTTCCCTCTGGCGATAACGCTGGTTGGTTACGAGATCGACTAGGGAGCGAAGTCGGTCCGATCGTTGATCAAGATGGCACCAAGATCGGCGAACATAAAGGCGCCTACACCTACACAATCGGACAACGTAAAGGTTTGGGCCTGACCGTTCCGACCGCCGATGGTTCACCGCGCTTTGTTCTCAAGATTGAGCCAGTTTCCAACACTGTTGTCGTAGGTCCGCGAGAGGATTTAGCTGTGACAACGATGCGCGGTGAAAAGCCAATCTTCTGTGGCCCTGAAGTTGCCGCAGTTCCTACTCGTGGATTTGTCCAGGTGCGCGCACATGGCGCCGCACTTGATTGCACTTATTACATGGATAACGGACAACTGGTTGCTGAACTTGATAAGCCGCTCCTTGGTTTAGCAACAGGACAAGCGATGGTGATTTACGATGGCGATCGCGTGGTTGGTTCGGCAACAATTTGCGAGACTGCATGAGCGCCACAGATACAAATAAGGCTCGTCACCGCATCATCGAACTTACTCAAGAGATTCGCGATCACCAATTTAAGTATTACGTTTTAGATGCACCCTCCATCACAGATGCTCAGTTTGATGCGCTCCTCAAAGAGTTGCAGGCGCTCGAGGCTAAACACCCCGAACTGCTAGAACCAGATTCGCCATCGCTTGGCGTTGGTGGGGGATTTGCAACAACTTTTGAACAGCACGACCACATCGAGAAGATGATGAGCCTTGATAACGTCTTTGATGGCGATGAACTTGCCGCTTGGTTTGATCGCGTTGAGAAAGAGAGTCCACAGCCTGAATACCTCTGCGAGCTCAAAGTAGATGGCCTAGCAATCAACTTGCTCTATCAAGATGGTCAATTGATACGCGCACTTACTCGTGGCAATGGGGTTACAGGAGAAGATGTCACGCTCAACGTGAAAACTATTAAGGGTCTGCCACACACTCTCATAGGCAAAAACATTCCAACTCTTATAGAAGTTCGCGGTGAAGTCTTCTTACCTGTTGCCGCCTTTAACCAACTTAATGAAGAGTTAGAAGAAGCTGGCAAGCCACTCTTTGCCAATCCTCGAAATTGCGCCGCTGGTTCGCTGCGGCAGAAAGATCCGCGCGTTACCGCATCACGTCCGCTTGATGTTGTCGTTCACGGAATCGGCGCCAGCGAGGGAATATCGCTAAGTTCGCAATCAGATGCGTATGCACAGTTAAAGGCTTTGGGCTTGCCAACATCTGCGCGCTTTAAAGTCTGCCAAAGTCGTAAAGAAGTTCTGGCCTACATTGAAAATTACAACGTCCATCGCCACGATGTTGAACATGAAATTGATGGTGTCGTTATCAAGGTAGATAAGCTCGCTGAGCAGAAGAAGTTAGGTTTTACATCTCGCGCGCCTAAATGGGCGATTGCGTATAAGTATCCACCAGAAGAAGTGACCACTAAGTTACTTGATATCAAAGTCAGCGTTGGTCGCACCGGACGAGTAACCCCCTTCGCCTTTATGGAACCAGTCAAAGTTGCTGGATCTACTGTTACCAATGCAACGCTTCATAACCAAGAAGAGATTGAACGCAAGGGCGTTCTCATAGGCGACACTGTCATCATTCGTAAAGCCGGCGATGTCATTCCTGAAGTACTTGGCCCTGTTCTTGATCGCCGCACTGGCACAGAGAAGGCTTTTGTGATGCCAACGCAATGCCCAGAATGTGGCAGCGATTTACGGGCAATTACAGAAGGCGATGTTGATATTCGTTGCCCCAATACCCGCAGCTGTCCTGCGCAGTTACGTGAACGTATTTACTACATTGGTTCTCGCGCTGCCCTTGATATCGATGTTCTTGGTTACGAGGCAGCAGTCGCGCTCTTGCAAGACAAGATCATTACCGATGAGGCAGATATCTTTGACCTAACCGAAGACCAACTGATGAAATCAGCGTTCTTCACGAAGAAAGATGGCAGCAAAGGTAAGAACCTCGAAAAACTTCTTGCCGCACTCGATGAGGCCAAGACCAGACCTTTGTGGCGCACCATTGTCGCCCTCTCTATTCGCCACGTGGGACCAACTGCAGCACAAGCGCTAGCAACGAACTTTGGAAGCATGCAGGCGATATCTGAAGCATCAGTTGCTGAGCTTGCAGCTATCGATGGCGTTGGTGAAGTAATTGCGCAATCAATTGTCGAATGGTTTGAAATCGATTGGCATCGCAACATCATTTCTTCATGGACCAAGGCCGGCGTTGCCATGGTCAATGTGAAATCTGCAGATCTGCCGCAAACTCTGGCTGGGCTTACCTTTGTTGTTACCGGCGGACTCAATGGATTTACCCGCGATTCAATCGCCGAGACAATCACAGCGCACGGCGGTAAGCCATCCTCATCTGTCTCCAAGAAAACAGATTACGTATTGGTCGGCAGTGACCCAGGTTCAAAGCTGGGTAAGGCACAAGAGTTGGGCGTCACAATCATCGATGAAGCGCGCTTTTTAGAACTTCTAGCGGGAAAGTAGTAACCTAACGCCATGATTAACAAGGCATCTGAAGTAGTTCGTGAACTTCCTATCTCTCCTGAAGCTTTCGGAGTAATCGCCTTTGGAGTCTTTGTCTTTCTTCTCTACATCACACTTCGTTTAGACAAGTAAGCAAAAGTAGAGCCGCGTTATAGTGAAAGTTGGTCTTTACGGCGGGACCTTTGATCCCATCCATGATGGCCATCTTCATGTGATTAAAACCCTCATCTCTCAAAATCTTGTCGATACTCTCTTAGTAGTTCCAGCAGGCAATCCACGCCTGCGCGATGGAGCGCCCCAGGCAACCGGTGCGCAACGTAGACAGATGTGCCAGCTGGCGGTGAATTCACTTCCTGATGAAATCAAGAAGCGAGTTGAAGTAAATCCCATCGAAATTCTGCGTGAAGGCCCGAGCTACACCATTGATACAGTCGAAGCGGTGGCGCAGACCTATCCTGGGGCGCAGATAGTTCTTATCGTTGGTACCGATGCCTACGAAAAGATAGATCAATGGCATCGCGCCGATGAGCTAAAGCAGATGGTCGAATTTCTAGTTATCGATCGTCCAGATTTTCCAGGTCAGGCAAATCTGCAGATTGACGCTCTTAAGGTGTCAGCTACTGAGATACGTGAACACAAATCAAGCGCAGTACCGGCGGCAGTTGCAGCCTTTATCAAGGAGAATAACCTCTATGCCAGCTAGCCAGTCATGCGTTGAAAGAACTCAGATTGCAGCACGCGCTGCCGCTGAAAAATTCGGTACCGAACTCGTAGCACTTGATCTATCGGATCAAACAGTGCTGAGTGAGGTCTTCCTTATTGTTACAGCAGCCAATACCAAGATGATTGACACGATTGCTGACCAAGTTGAAGAACAACTACGTTTAGTTGGAGATAAGCCACTGCGCCGCGAGGGTACAGATGAATGGATTCTTCTGGATTATTCAGATTTAGTTGTTCATATTCAATCCAGCGAACTACGACGCTATTACATGTTGGATCGTCTCTGGAACGACTGCCCAAAGATTGAACTCGATATCGTTAATGAAGAGGCTGCAACACGTGGCTAATCAGATTATCTTGTGGCGCCATGGCCA
>CAZHPQ010000028.1:0-13571 GCA_964533845.1 uncultured Candidatus Planktophila sp. | reverse complement strand
ACGACCGCTGGCCTTAATCTTTTCAGCGCGAGCGATAGCTGCAGGGCTCATGAGTGCAAACCACAACCCACCATCGGATGCGAAAGATTTCTGTGGTGCGAAGTAATAGGTATCAAACTCTTTTGCATCTACTTCTAGTCCGCCAGCCGCAGAGGTTGCATCAACAAGAACGAGCGCTCCATCTGTTCCAGCAGGGCGCTTGATGTTCATTGCAACGCCAGTTGAAGTTTCGTTATGGGTAAGTGCATAGACATCGATACCGGCTTCAGCAGTTGCTGCTGGGTGTGTGCCTGGTTCTGATTTGATGACTGTTGGCTCGCCTAGGAAGGGCGCTTCTTTAGCGGCAGCTGCAAACTTTGATGAGAATTCACCGAAGACAAGGTGCTGTGAGCGATCTTCGATAAGTCCGAAGGTTGCGATATCCCAGAACGCAGTTGAACCACCGTTACCCAAGATCACTTCATAACCTTCTGGAAGTGAGAAGAGAGAGCTAAGTCCTTCGCGAACGCTCTTTACAACGTTCTTGACTGGCTTCTGGCGATGCGATGTTCCAAGAATGTATTCGCTACCAGGTGCTGTCAGAACCGCTAACGCTTCTGGACGAATCTTTGATGGACCGCAACCAAAACGTCCATCACGTGGCTTTAAATTATCTGGAATAACAATGGCGTCGCTCATAGGGCAAGACTACGGGTAGTACCTATGTACTTCCCAATCGGAGTTGGTGTTAGCCCGCTCATAGCGCAAGCGATCATGTAAGCGCGAGTAACGGCCCTGCCAAAATTCGATGCTGATTGGAGTTACGCGATAACCACCCCAATGCGGTGGGCATGGAACTGTTGTGCCTTCAGGCCATTTTTGCGCAGCGCCAGCAAAGCGTTGTTCTAACTCTTCGCGAGTTGCAAGAGGTGCTGATTGCGCAGATGCCCATGCGCCAATCTGTGATGACCATGGTCTTGTTGCAAAGTAATCCTCAGATTCTGAACGTTCAATCTTTTCTGCAAATCCACTAATCGAAACTTGTCGTTCCATGGCATACCAAGGAAAGAGCAAGGTGACTTGTGAATTCATTTCAATCGCTTGCGCTTTACGCGATGAGTAATTGGAGAAGAAGGTAAATCCACCTTGCGAAATATCCTTCAACAAAACAGTTCGAGTAGAGATTGCATTATTACCGTTGTTATCGCCACCCAAAGTAGAGAGCACCATCGCATTAGCTTCAACGATGACAGGATTATCAGCGGCCTCTTTCAGCCAGCTGGAAAATGCAGCGAATGGATCGGCGGGAAGTGACTCAAGGCCAACCTCGCCATAGGAACGGCGCATCGCTCTGATGGAATCGCGAGTAAGGTCGTCGTTGCTCATAGGTGTATCGAACCTCACTTTCGGATTGAGTGCATCCCTGGACCATCTGGTGGTCAGCACCCCCGCGGGAGGTGCAGAATTGCCCGCAAGAAGAGCTACAGCTTAAGGAGCGCACCGTGTCAGATGATTTCAAGCCAGGTCTTGAAGGCGTAATTGCATTTGAATCTGAAATTGCAGAGCCAGATAAAGAAGGTAGCGCGCTTCGTTACCGTGGCGTTGATATCGATGATCTTGTAGGTCGCGTCTCATTCGGAAACGTATGGGGACTTCTTGTTGATGATGAATTTAATCCAGGTCTTCCAAATGCTGAGCCATTCCCACTGCCTGTTCACTCAGGTGATGTTCGCGTAGATATTCAATCTGCGATTGCAATGCTTGCTCCAGCGTGGGGCTTTAAGCCAATTCTTGATATTTCAGATGAAGAAGCGCGTAGCAACTTAGCTCGCACCTCAGTCATGGTTCTTTCATACCTTGCGCAAGCAGCTCGCGGTCTATTCAATCCAATGGTCCCTGAATCAGAAGTTGATAAGGCGCACACAGTTGTTGAACGCATGATGATTCGTTGGCGCGGAGAACCAGATCCACTTCACGTTCGCGCAATCGATGCTTACTTTGTATCAGCCGCTGAACATGGAATGAATGCATCCACCTTTACAGGTCGCGTCATTGCATCAACTGGTGCAGATGTGTGCGCTGCTCTCTCTGGTGCAATCGGTGCGATGTCAGGTCCACTCCACGGTGGAGCACCATCACGTGTTTTGCACATGATTGAAGAAGTTGAAAAAACCGGCAACGCTGAGGCTTACGTCAAGGGAATTCTTGATCGCAAGGAACGTTTGATGGGATTCGGTCACCGCGTCTATCGCGCCGAAGATCCACGTGCTCGCACACTTCGTCGTACGGCAAAAGAGCTCAAAGCTCCGCGCTACGAAGTTGCAGAAGCGCTTGAACAAGCAGCCCTTAAGGAACTACGTGAGCGTCAACCAGATCGCGTTCTTGAAACCAACGTGGAATTCTGGGCGGCAATCATGTTGGACTTCGCAGAAGTTCCAGCACCTCTCTTTACTTCAATGTTTACTGCAGCTCGTACCGCAGGTTGGTCTGCACATATCTTGGAACAGAAGCGCACCGGCCGTTTGATTCGTCCATCTGCTCGCTATGTCGGAAAGGCTCCTCGTAAGCCTGAAGATGTAAAGGGCTGGGACGCTTCAGTCGAGCAGCTACACAAGTAGCTTCTATGTCTGTGCGAAATATCGTCTGGTTTCGCAGAGATCTGCGCGTGGGTGATCATCCAGCGCTCAATGCGGCGCTCGATGGTGCCGATGAAATCGTTCCTGTCTTCATCCTTGATAAGACTCAGATTGCAGAAGCAGGAGAAAAGTTGCTCGCCTATATGGGGCAATCACTTCGCGCGCTCGATGAATCTTTAGGTAATTGCCTCCACATCATCGAAGGTGATCAAGTAGAAGTATTGAAAGAACTTATCGAGATGTATGGCGTATCTGAAGTACATATCTCAGATGAATACGAACGTTACGGCGCAGCGCGTGATGCGCGCGTAGAAGCTGCTGGAATTAAGTTAGTTCGCACCGGCAGCCCTTATGCAGTTGCCCCTGGACGAGTTGTTAAGCCAAGTGATGCAACCCCGTATCGCGTCTACACACCCTTCTATCGCGCATGGTGTGCACATGGTTGGCGCGCACCGGCCAAAACGCCCACAAAAATTCCAGCGGTGAAGCCACCTGCTAAGTACCGTGCTTTTCCAGATTTTCCTATGCCAGCGGGCGTTAACGTGATTGCCGCAGGCGAAAAGGCAGCCCTTGCTCGCCTTAAAGAATTTACTAAAAAAGGTTTAGATAGCTACGACGAGAATAGAAATTTTGCTGCAATCGATGGAACCTCAAAGATGAGTACCTATCTTAAATTCGGCGAGATCCACCCGCGCACTCTGCTGGCAGGACTTGGTGAAAGTACGGCCCACGATACTTTCCGTAAAGAGATAGCGTGGCGCGAATTTTATGCAGATGTTCTCTTTAACAATCCAGATACTGATACCGAGTATTACGCCAAGCAATTTAAGGCGATGCGTTATGACAAGCCAGGGAAGCAATTTCAAGCATGGTGTGAAGGAAAGACCGGTTACCCATTTGTAGATGCTGCCATGCGACAACTTGTCCTTGAAGGTTGGATGCATAACCGCACTCGTATGGTGGTTGCCTCATTCTTAGTTAAAGATCTTCACCTCGAGTGGCAGTTAGGTGAGCGATTCTTCGCCCAGCATCTCGTTGATTACGATGTTGCATCAAATGCTCATGGGTGGCAGTGGACAGCAGGCACCGGCACAGATGCCTCCCCTTATTACCGCGTCTTTAATCCCATCGAGCAAGGCCGACGATTTGATGAGAACGGCGATTACATTCGCAAATATGTTGCAGAACTCGCCCACTTAAGCGCTTCCGAAATTCACGAACCATGGCTATTCCTCAATGGATATTCGCATGGATACCCAGAACGCATAGTGGATCATGCACTCGAGAGAGTTGAGTCACTAGAACGGCTAAAAGAGATCAAGGTAGATAAGGCCGAGCCGCTTTTTGTGAAGAAAAAATAGCGTTTTCTTGCATCTGCAAATCATTAGCGTTTTTACAAAGAGGAAGATTCACTTTATCTTTCTCCTCAAGCAAGCACTTAAAATATGTACCTAGCGGAGAGGAAGTCACGATGTTCTTCATTAAGCGTCGCGTAATTGACTACTGCCGCATTAACAGCACCAGCTGCTGTCTTTAATCATTACCTCAAATCTTTTTACTTTCTTTTACTTTCGATTTACCTTAATTCAAATTGACTCTTAGAAATGGAAAAATAATGTCTATCTTGAAGAAAGCACTTGCAGCAGCAGTCGTTGCTGGACTCGTTTCAACTGTTGGAGTCGTTCCAGCAAGCGCTGCGCCAAAGAACCAAGCTCGCGCAGTTGCACAACCTGATTGGTTGGAAGCAAACCTTGATAACCCTAAGGTGCGCATCATTGAAGTAAGCACTGAACCAGGACTTTACGAGCGTGGCCACATTAAGAATGCAATTAAGTTTGTATGGCACACAGATCTCGTTGACACAGTCAACCGCGACATCATCAACGCAAAGAACTTCAGCAAGTTGGTTCAGAAGGCTGGCATCAGCGATGACACCACTGTTGTTCTCTACGGAGATAAGAACAACTGGTTCGCCGCATGGGGAGCATGGATCTTTAACATCTACGGTCAGAAGGATGTTCGCGTCCTTGATGGTGGTCGTGTGAAGTGGGAGAAGGATGGTCGTCCACTTACAACAGTGGTACCAACATTCTCAGCTGGAAACTTTGTTGCAACTAAGGCAGATAAGGCTCTTCGTGCAACTTTGATCAACGATGTTCTTCCAGTTGCTAAGAAGCGCGTTAAGGCAGATCTCATCGATATCCGCGGTGCAGATGAATACAACGGCAAAATCTTCGCAGCGCCAGGATTCCAGGAACTAGCAGTTCGTGCAGGCCACATCCCAGGTGCAATCAATGTCCCATGGGGTGCAAATGTGAATGCAGATGGAACCTTTAAGACTGTTGCAGAGCTCAAGAAGCTCTACGCAGATAAGGGCGTCGATGGAAAGCAGAACATCATTACCTACTGCCGCATCGGAGAGCGCTCATCACTTACATGGTTCGTATTGAGCGAAATCTTGGGCTACAACGTGAAGAACTACGACGGTTCATGGACTGAATACGGTAACTCTGTCGGTGTTCCAATCGTTAACAACGCTGGAACCATTTGGGGAGCAGCGTAATTTCAATTAATCCTCAGCAGAGCAGCAGCCCCAGCACCATCGGGGCTGCTGCTTCTGCCTGGACCCGTGCGGAAAAGATTCGCACTGCAATCTCATTTGGAGTAATTGCAGCCCTTCTCCTTACTGCATTTATTCTTTCGTCAAATACCAGCAATTCAACGGCGCCGATTTCACTCTTGATCGGTATCAGCTTGGGGCTCTTACTCGAGCGTGGTCGTTTCTGTTTCTTCTGCATTTTCCGGGACGGGATTGAAGATAAGAACACAACGCCCTTTCTCTCAGTGCTCGTTGCTATTGCAACTGGATCAGTTGGTTATGCGCTGATCTTTGGACAGTTCTTACCTGATACAACAACAGATCGTCTTCCACCTGCAGCCCACATTGGACCAGTCAGTTGGGTCTTGGCACTTTCTGCCTTTACCTTCGGAATTGGTATGGCGCTCTCTGGTGCGTGCATTAGTGGCCACTTGTATCGATTGGGCCAAGGTTATTTGCGCGCAATACCTGCGCTGATTGGAACTCTTGGTGGATTTGTTCTCGCATTTCTGACTTGGAATTGGTTCTATCTCAACGCGATCTCTGATGCGCCAACTCTGTGGTTGCCGCATTACATTGGATATTCAGGCTCGCTCGTTCTAACGATGGCAGTTCTCTTAGCGCTTGCAATATTCGTTATGAAAAAAGGCGTTAACTCAGAGCCGATTAGAAGTAGCGCCAGCACGCTTTCCTTGAGCCAAACACTTAAGAAGTTAATCTTCGAACGTTGGAGCCCGATAACAACAGGTCTTCTTGTTGGCGTTGTTGGCACGGTGGCATATCTTCGCGTTGAACCTCTTGGCGTTACCCGTCAATTGAGCACAACTGCGCGCACCTTTATGAACTCGAATGGAATTGGACCAGAGACTCTTACTGGCCTCGATCGCATGGCAGGTTGTATTGCTGTGGTGACCGAGACGCTTACAAATAATGGTTGGCTCGTCATTGGCATTATCGGATCTTCATTCGCTGCAGCGTTCGCTGGTGGACGCTTTAAACCATCACGTCTTACTGTCACAAACTCTGGCACAGCGTTGCTCGGTGGAGTCGCCTTAGGTTGGGGTTCGATGACCTCACTTGGCTGCACCATCGGTGTGCTGCTATCGGGTACTCAAGCATTTGCAGTCTCTGGCTGGATTTTCTTTATCTTTGTATTCCTAGGGTCTTTTGTCGGAATCAAGTTAAAGCTTCATAAGACTGGTTGAGCTCGCACAACTCCAACTCCGCTCCGCTTTGCTTCATACATTGCCGCATCTGCTCGCTCTAAAGCGTTATGCGAACCATCATTTTGCACATGGCCGATACTCACGCCAATCTTGATTGAGTTTCCTTCAATAACAAAGGGATAGCTCAGCGTTGCCTCCAACGCATAGGCAGCTTCCAGCGTCTGCTCGTATGTGCCGTTGACCAAGACTCCAAATTCATCACCGCCTAAACGGGCAAGGACAGCGCCAGTAGGAAGTGAGCGACTAAAGCGTTGTGCCACTTGTTGCAGAACAAGATTGCCGAACTCGTGGCCATATTGATCATTGACCGGTTTAAATTGATTGAGGTCAAGGAGCAGAAGAGCGCCTTCGCTCCTTGAAAAAGTTTCTAAATCTGCAATCAATCTTCTGCGATTAGGAAGTCCTGTTAACTCATCCGTGCGTGCTAGCACCTTCTCTTCGCCTAGATTTCGTGCTTGCCTGATAACGATGGACATTCGGATAAATGCCAAGAACAAGGTGGCAATTGTGGGAGCGATGATGAAGATAGGAAAGGCTCCGGGCACAAGCGCTGAATACGCAAGCAGAGTTGGGCTGATGAATACTGAGATGGCAATAAAGATTGGATGGATAGTTACCTCTCGTCCATCGCTCGCCGGTATTGACCAGAATGAAAGTGCAATCAGAACTATTCCAAGGAGCCACCCATCATCGGTCGGCTGACCGAACTGATATCTCTCGTTGATGGCAAGCCAAAGAAATACAAGATCCGAAAGACTAAAGAGGGTAAAGCCCAGAAAGAGAAAGAGCGCTCTGGGATGTAAGCGATGTGTAATTGCAGCAACTGCAGAAAGTGTCAGAAGAAGTAAATCTCCGATAGGAAAAAGTAATGAGAAGAATTGATCTTGCAGATTGATCAGTGAATCTGGGAAAACTCGTGAGATAAAGAGCGCGGTGGCAATGGATGAGATGCCAAGGCCGAAAATGGCGGCATCTAGTAGTTCTATGGGGTTCAGTTTCCGCCCGCGCGTGACCACTCGCGGAAGGGCGATGAGTGCAAATGGATAGAAGAGCGTGTAGCAAATTTGTGCGAGCAATTCTGAACTTTGACCAACGCTATAGAAGTTGCTGTAACTATTGAGCGATGAGCCTATGCCCCAGAATGAGATTGCTAAACACGTACAGGCAAGTGCAATCGGATCGTTCATTAGTGGGGCTTGAGTAATCGCGATAACTGCAGCTATCCAGATTGCGTTATAGGCGAGTAAATCCAAGAGTAGTGATTGCCCAGGTGCATAAATCTTTGCCGCAACATGGAAGGCCAGAAGGGCAGCCGGAAGCCATTTCACCGCTCGATGCATCTACAGATTAAATAAGTAAGGCCTCCACCTATAAATAGGGGAAGCCTTACTTGGCAGTGAATCTATACGGGTGTCTTATAAACCTCGTGCGCAGAGAAGGCCTGCTGATGCACGAGCATCAGTGGCATTTGACTTGAGTTGTTCAGGAGCTGCTTGAAGAAGCGCCTTCTTTGACTCTAAATCTTTCACCTGAGCAGAGAGCTTTGTTCGTGAACCGCTTAGAACAAGAACAGCATTAGCCAATTTAGAGACCGCAGTTGCAAACTTCTGTTTATCGGCAGCGTTAGTTGCGGCATTCATTTGAGTCTGAAACTCGGTTACTTGTGCTCGCGCCTTGTCCAAGGCTGCAGTAGTGCTGGCAAGAGCCGCAGTTGCCTTTACATATTCTGCATCAAGGGCAGCTGTTTGTTCCGCGCTATTTGTTAGATCACTCTGAGCCTTAACTGCAGCTTGGAACTGACGCACCGCAGTGAGGCACTCAAAGGAGAGCCAAGTAAGCTTTGAATTCTTTACTAGTGGATTTCGCGCGCAACGGTATTTGTAACCATCAACAGTTCTGGTTGAGTTTGCCTTCGAGCAGGCAACCCCATTACTAATCTTTGTTGATGCACTCGAAGCGGGAGCATTTACTCCACTAAGAATGACCAGCGAAGAAAGTACAGCTACCGATACTTTGCGAAACATGAAAAACCTCCATTAGATACTTGGCTATGGTACCGAGGGAGTTTTGGAAATTGAGCCTGACTTGGCGGTAGCGCCATTGAATTTCATGTGAATTAGCACTGGTAATCGGGTTGCCTTTGACCCTGTATGATTAAGCCATCGACGCATCCGCATCGATGTACTTCCCCCCAAAGTGAGCCGAATGGCCACTTACTTGCGAGTCTTATCAAGACCCTGGTGGCGCTAGTTCCAAACTAGTTTGGCCATCTAACCGAGACGCGCTTGTCGTCTCGATTGGTGTCATTTTTCATGTCTCTACAAACACGTACTGCCGCGCCCGGAAAAGCTCGTCGCGCAGCCAAAGGAAAGCCTCGTCACACCGCAGCCCAGAAGGCGGCGAAGAAGGCAGCTCCAGCAAAGAAGTCCACATTCTCTAAGAAGGCAGCTCCTGCAAAGTCAGCAGCTCCTGCAAAGAGCGTTTCAACTAAGCGTTATTCAGATCGCGAAACTGTCAGCAAGAAGGAAGTTCGCTTAGCTGATCGCTCAAAGTTGCGTGCACAGCGTTTCCAAGAGCGCACCGCTTCAAAGTCTAAGAATATTGAAGGCGCACCAAAGGGAAATCCAAAGCAGAGCCGCGAAGAGCGCACCTTTGCAAAGCCTCCTCGTAAAGCGCCATCACGCGCTGCTAAGTTTGTCGCAGATCGCGCCGAACGTGCAGAGCGTCCATTTAAAGCAGACCGCCCATTCCGTCCAGAGCGCAGCGCACAGAGCGATACTCGTCCAACAACGAGGCGCGATGCAGTAAAGGCAAAAATCGCTCGCACTGATGATGGTCGCCCTAACTTTGTTCCGCAGAAGCGCGAAAAATACAATCCTGCTGCGCCACAGTCCGCAGCGCAACGTCGCGGAGATTCTCCGCGCACACCTGCAAGGCCTCCACGCGATCGCCGCAGCGATTCTCGTAATGAATCACCAGCGTATGCGCGCGATGATTTCCGCGCAGCAAAGACTCATAACAAGGCAGCGGTTGATTTCGGTGCAGATGATAATTACATTTCAGTGAACTTGGCAGATGCTAATCTTGTTGAAGCAACTCCACTTACTGAAGTAACAACAACTTTCCGTGATCTAGGAATTGCACCGGCACTTGCCAACGCGCTCAATGCACAAGGCATTACACATCCATTCCCAATCCAGATTGCAACACTTCCTGATGCGCTCGCTGGCCACGATATTTTGGGGCGTGGACAGACTGGCTCAGGAAAGACTCTGGCATTTAGCCTTGCCTTGCTTACAAACATTTCAGATAAGGTCGCGCGCCCTCATAAGCCACTGGCACTTATCTTGACCCCAACTCGCGAACTCGCGCAGCAGATTGATGAAGTACTTCGTCCGCTTGCGCGCGCAGTAGGACATGAATCAGTAGTTATTGCAGGCGGAATGCCATATGCAAAGCAGATTACTGCGATGCGTAAGGCAACAGCGATCTTGGTAGCAACTCCTGGACGTCTTATCGACTTGCTCAATAAAAATGAAGTTCAGCTTGATCAACTTCAGATTACTGTTCTTGACGAAGCAGATCAGATGGCAGATATGGGATTCCTTCCCGTTGTGAAGGAAATTCTTGACCAAGCAAATCTAGATGGACAGCGTCTTTTGTTCTCAGCCACTCTCGATCGCGGCGTTGACTCACTCGTTCGCCAGTACCTCAAGAACCCAAAGACTCACTCATTGCAAAATGACCGCGCTTCGGTTTCAACGATGGAACACCATGTTCTTCAGATGCACCCAGGCGATAAAGATGACATCACTTCACAGATTGCTGCTCGAAATGGAAAGACAATTCTCTTTGTGAAGACGCAACGTGGCGCAGATCGCCTTGCTGACAAGCTTGCTAATGCAGGTGTGCCAGTTGGTGCGCTACACGGCGGAAAGTCACAAGCAGTGCGTACCCGAACACTTGCTCTCTTTAAGGAACAAGAAAATTCAGCACTAGTTGCAACAGATGTTGCAGCTCGCGGAATCCACGTAGATGGAATCTCACTTGTTGTGCACGTTGATCTTCCACAAGATCACAAGGATTACTTGCACCGTTCCGGTCGTACAGCTCGCGCTGGCGAATCAGGAACAGTCGTAACACTCTCATCCTCCAAGAATCAGCGCGCCGTTACTGGCTTGCTCTCTCGTGCAGGAGTAACTCCTAAGTTCCACGATGTTCGCCCACTCGACGAAAAATTGATGGTGATCACTGGTGCGCAAGAGCCAACAGGTGTTCCTTATGTTCCACCAATCGTGGAGCGAAAAGGCCCACAAGGTGGTTCACGCTCTGGCGGAAGCCGTCGCGGTGGTTCAGGTAAGAGTGGTGGATACCGTGGTGGCAATAGCCGCCGTGGCCGCTAAGTCCTCTGCTTTTTACGAATATTCATTCCGATATTGCGAACGAACTTTCTTGGTGCGATAGAAATAATTGCAACAAGTAGTTTGTACTGCCATCCAGGAATACTGACAGGCTTTTTGGCTTGAGCATCTTTCCATGACTGCTCAACTAACTTATCTGAGTTAAGCCACATAAAGTTAGGCAGACCGCTCATCTTCATCTTGCCACGCTGATGAAATTCAGTGCGGGTAAATCCTGGGCAGAGCGCTGAAACTTTAATGTTAGTGCCCTTTACTTCAGTGTTAACAGCTTCAGTGAGCACAGTCAGATAAGACTTCGCTGCGCTATATGTTCCGCCTGCAATAAAGCTTGCGACCGATGAAACATTGATGATCACACCAGAGTTACGTTCTTTCATGCCTGGCAAGATCACATGCATGAGCCGCATTGGAGTGCGCACGAGTACATCCAACAGCTCTTGCTCAGCTTCTAGCGCACTTGTTGTGAACGGATACTTGATTCCAAAACCGGCATTATTAATCAGCACTTCAATCGGATACGTCGAGATGTAATCCTCGACCGCTTTACAGCCTGCCTCTGTTGCTAAATCTGCAGGAAGTACAAAGGTCTGCACTCCATACTTTTCACGCAATGCGCCAGCGCGTTCATGCAGCCTTGCTTCATCGCGCGCAACGAGTGAAACGTTGTAGCCCTTAGCTGCCAAAAGGCGGGTGAAACTCTCGCCAATGCCTGCTGTTGCACCAGTGACGAGAGCCCACCCTTTTGAAGTCATCAGACAACAATCCCCTTTGTATCTTCTTCACGGATATGCCATGAAGATCCGTACTCTGAAACTAACTCCAAGAATGGCTTAGGTGCAAACCATTCAGGGCCATTGACACCTTCCGGCTGCCAAACTCCCTTATGGATAAGCTCCATAGCAATTACTGGGTTGATGGCGGTCTGCCAAACAACTGCTTGATCGCCGTAATTCTCCATAGACCACGCGTTATCAACGACGTTGTAAATGTAGACCGCCTTTGGCTTACCTTCTTTATCAAGACCCTTCACAAGAGTTCCAGCGCAAGTTTTTCCGCGCATACGTTCTCCGAGAGTTGCAGGATCTGGAAGCGATGCAGCCAAGATATCGCGAGGAGAAACTTCTACACCTTGCACATTGATATGTTCTTTACGATCCATGCCCAACATGTGAATTGTCTTCAGCGTTGAAATGAATTCAGAGCCAAGTCCATATTTGAACTTAACTTTCTTGGCATCGACTTTCTGAGGGATAAGAACTACTTCTTCGTGCTCAACATTGACGCACTCGACTGGTCCGATTCCTTCAGGGAAATCAAATACCTCAAGCTCGCTAAATGGTTCAGTTGTATACCAACCGCGACCATCTTCCCAAACCAATGGGGGATTGAGACATTCTTCAATTGTTGTCCAGATAGAAAACGATGGAGCAAAGTCAGCGCCTTCAACAGTCAGATTAGAACCATCGAAGACAGTTACTTCATCAAGACGTGAGAAGAGCTCATCGGATGCATATCGAGCGAAGATATCGCTCATTCCGGGTTCAATTCCCATACCAACGACTGCGTAGATGCCACGTTCGCACCAGTTCCAGTCGCGAGCAAATTGTTCGTCACCAAGCTTTACGCCGGTTTCGCTATTTGGGTAATGAGGATGTGGGCGCGAAAGTGACATCGCCATATCCATGTAATTTACATTTTCAATTTCGCACGCCAAAAAGATAGGCATCACAAAACGCGGATCTACCGCGTTCACAACAATATCTGGGTTTGCCTTACGAATGAGAGCTCGGACATCTTCAAGTTCTGCGGCGTTCACCTCCGCTGCGGAGAATCGAGAGTCTTTTAACTTGGTTACGGCTGATTCTGCGCGTGACAGATTGCGATCTGCAATGATCATTTCAGTGATGAATGATCGACGTGATGCGATATTTGCGATTGCACTGCCAACTCCGCCTGCGCCGATAACGAGCGCTTTCATGGGTGGCCTTTCATTCTTTATTACACACGACCGTTGTTGAGCGTGTTCGCCCAAGGCTATCCATAGAGATAACCTTGGGCAAGTTAACGCATAAAAATGATTAAGTCCCCGTAGCTCAGTGGATAGAGCAACCGCCTCCTAAGCGGTAGGTCGCAGGTTCAACTCCCGCCGGGGACACTCACCTAAGATTCAATTATGAAATTAAAGATTGCGATATTTCTTTCAATTTTCGCAATCAGTTCTCAACTCATTTCTGGCCAATCACATGCGTTCGCCAAGCAGAAAAAGAGAGATATCGTCATTCACATCGTCGGTGATGTTCATGGCGAAAAAGCTATTAACCGCGAGGCGCTGCCAACTCTCAAGAAGTATTTCAGGTCTGGTGATCTCAACATCTTTAATCTCGAGACTGCAGTCACTGATGCGGATGTAAAGGAAGAGAAGGAATACAACTTCAAGACAGATCTTGCTTTTCTAAAAGCTCTTAAAGAGATTGGCTTTAACGTTGCAACAGTCGCCAACAACCACAGCTATGACTATGGGCTTCCAGGATTTATGGATACCTTGAAAAACCTTAATGCTGCCGGAATTAGTTATGTTGGCGGCGGTAAAAATAGTGAGAGCGCTTATCACGGCCGGGTGTACAAAGTCAGAGGCATGCGCATCGGAGTACTTGGCTTTGCAAAGGTCAACGGCGGCCCCGATTCGATAGCCAAGAAAGATAAGCCTGGA
>CAZHPQ010000027.1:0-13693 GCA_964533845.1 uncultured Candidatus Planktophila sp. | reverse complement strand
TGGGGATATGCCACTCGACGGAATCCCAGAGTGCGTGGTGGCCTAAAAATGAAATCAATGAGTTAAGGGCGATGATTAATAACGATGTTCCGGCAGCGATAGCTTGCGGAGTTCCGAAGAAGAGAACGAGGACTGGGATAGCTAAGAAGCCGCCACCAATTCCAAAGAGCCCAGTAATAGACCCAATTACCAAAGAGATGACAATCAAGACCGATACGGGCATACGAGTATGCTCGCTAAATTTAGGGCTTCGAAGCATCGAAAGACCTGCGAGAATTAAAACCAGTGCGAAGCCTGTTGAAATAAATGAATCGGATAAATCATCGGCAATTGTTGCGAAACCGAAGTTGGTTGTAAGGCCCAGCCCCACAATGACAAGCGCATCCCGATAGAGAATCTGACCTTTGCGCGCCTTTGGAATAGCACCTGATAGCGCTGCAAGAAAGACAATCGCTAAAGCTGCGGTAGTTGCGCTCTTGGCGCCAAAGCCAAATCCATACATCAAGATCGGAACTGAGAGCATCGCTCCGCCTGCGCCAACAAAGCCGAGCACAGCGCCGATTGCACCACCTGCAATGAGTGCGCCAATAATCTCCATCTGGCAATTGTGACAGGGCAAAAAGGAAAGCCCCCCGATTTCTCGAGGGGCTTTACCTGCTATTAATTAGAAGTTAAAGAAGGCGAGCGTTCCAACGCCTGGACCGAAGTCAGTGAGCGTTCCACTTGCAATGAGTGCAAAGAGGATAAGGGACGCACCAGCGAGTGAGAGGTCCTTGTTAAATGCAATCTGCTCATTCATCTTCGCAGTTGCATCTGTCTCTTTCCAGAAGTTATGGAAGATAAATGCTGCGAGGATCAGCGTGATTGCAAGGAAGAGCGCTCCGAGATCAACCCAGAAGCCAGCGATGATGTAGATGCCGCCAAGGAGGAAGAGCAGGCCTGAGATGAGAACGCCGAACTTTGCAGCCGGGAGCTTCTTGTACTTTGCATAGCCGGTCATTGCTTCAAGCTTGGCAAAGTGACCGATGCCTGATGCGACGAAGAGCGCTCCGAAGAGGATGCGTCCGATGATGAGTATTGCGTCCAAGTGTTTCTCCTATGGGTAGGGGGTAGATACGAGCACGAGAATAGGTGAAAGTAGTTGAAATTTCAACTATCTACGCTCACAACACGCGGGAGTTGCCCTTGTCAGCCCTCTGGCGTACTTTTCGAACATCTGTTCGAATATCCACAAGCACCCAGGGGAAGTAGCAAGAATGTCAGCCGAAGGAACCTCAGTCGAAAGAGCGTCAACAGCACCTCACGTAATACCAGCGCACGAAGTTCTCGCCGATGGTGGTCTTACCCCAATCGAATTTACCTTCCGTGGCAAACGCTTTCGTATCCATGCAGTTCTCTCTCGTTGGTGCGAAGCAGGTGGTTGGTGGAATCGCATTAGCGATGGCAAGTTCCGTCCCGACGATCAAGCGCGCGCTCTCTGGAAAGTTGAGGCAGCTCCCATTGGAGCTCTTGCCACATTTGAACTCGAACGCGATGAAGCAACAGGGCAGTGGATTATTAGGTCGCTCTAAACCATGAGCTTTATCCATCTACGGGTAGCAAGTGCCTACTCTTTTAAATACGGAACTACACAACCACGCGATCTTGTAGCGCGCGCATCAGAACTCGAGATGCCGGCGCTCGCACTCACTGATCGCGATGGCTTAGCTGGCGCAATCCGTTTTACTAAAGCAGCAGTAACACATGGCATTGCACCCATCATTGGCGTTAATCTGGCGATTCGTATCGGTGATACATCTGGTGCGCTGCCGCGCGTTACTGTTTTAGCGCATGGCGATGGTGGCTGGCACTCTTTAGTGCGCCTCATGACGGGGTTACAGATGAATAGCCCAGATCGCACACCTGTACTTACCCCCGAACTTCTTGAAAAGTTCAGTAGCTACACCTCGCAACTACATCTCCTGCATGGCCCTGAATCACCAGTGTCACAAGCTCTGACAGCGCATCGCTTCGATGCAGCGCTTACTATCTTTAATCAGACTCGCGATCTCTTTGCAGACCATGCCATCGAATGCGTTTCGCATTTAGCGCCAGGCAACGGCCCCCGCTCTACCGCTCATGCTGCCCGCTCTCTTATCTTTGCGCGCGATAACGATATCGATGCCGTTCTTACCAATGCAGTACGGATGTGTCATCGCGATGATGGTCCAGTTGCTGATGTCCTTGATTGCGCTCGTCAATTAGTGCCGCTACACCCGCGCCATGTTGAACGACGTAACGCTGAAGGTTATTTAAAGAGTAGTGATGAGATGATTTCACTCGCTGCTGAAATTGCACGTGCTGCAGGCGAACGCACTCCACGCGCACTTCTGACAACAACTAGACAATGGGCCGAGCGCGCCGTCTTATCGCCGCAGCGCGATATTGGCTTAGGCGGCATTCATCTACCTGAACCACATATTGTTGGCGCTGATTCAGCTGCCGGTATGCGCGCCTTGTTACGTGCGCGTTCTGAAGCCGGCATCAATTGGCGTTATAACGACAGCGCCACAATTGCCAAAGCGCGGGCGCGACTCGATGATGAACTCGCCACCGTTGCAACCCTGGGCTACGAGTCATACTTCTTAACGGTTGCAGATATCACCGATATGGCGCGAGCTGCTGATATCCGTGTGGCAGCGCGCGGTAGCGGTGCAGGCTCTCTGATCTGTCACTTACTTGGTATCTCTGGCGTTGATCCGATGCAACATGGTTTATTGATGGAACGTTTCTGTTCACCGCTACGCCGCGCACTTCCTGATATTGATATCGATGTGGAATCTGCCAGACGACTTGAAATCTATGAAATGGTCTTTAAAAGATATGGCGCAGCTGATTGGAGCCAAGCCGGGTTAATTTCTCGCTGCGCCACAGTTGCAATGGTCGATACCTATCGAGCGCGCCATGCCATTCGTGATGCGGGGGCGGCTTTGGGCATGCCAGCGATGGAGATTGATCTCTTAGCAAAGTCAATGCCACATATTCGCGCCGGCAATATCGAGGCAGCGCTTAACTCACTTCCAGAGTTGAAGAATCTCAATACCTCTGCACCGCTAACGCGCGCCACCATCGCACTTGCTGCGCGCCTTGATGGACTGCCACGCCACTTGGCGATGCATCCCTGCGCCATGGTCTTATCTGATGCAGCTTTTCTTGATCGCGCACCTGTGCAGTTCAACGCAGGCGGCTTTCCTATGGTCGAATTTGATAAAGATGATGTTGAGGATATCGGTCTCCTTAAACTCGATATCTTAGGTGTGCGGATGCAATCCACTATCGCTCATGCTGTTCACGAAATTCAACGAGTTGCTGGCCAAGAGATTGATATCGATGCGCTGCCACTTGATGATGCAGCGACCTATTCGCTTATTCAATCAACGCGCACCTTAGGTATCTTTCAAGTAGAAAGCCCGGGGCAGCGCGAACTAGTAGGCAAGTTAGAGCCGCGCACCTTTAGCGATCTGATTATCGATATCTCACTCTTTCGTCCGGGGCCGGTCAAGAGCGACATGATTCGACCTTTTCTCAACGCTCGCCATGGCTGGAACCCAGCGCAGATCATCCATCCTGATTTGTTGCCGATCTTGTCTGAAACAGAAGGCGTTGTTGTCTTTCACGAACAGGTAATCTCGATTATCTCGGTGATGACCGGTATCTCACTTGCAGCCGCCGATGAAAAACGTAGAGCGCTGGGGGACAAGGCAGGCCAACAAGAAGTCTGTGATTGGTTCTTTCCTGCGGCGACCGAACGCGGTTACGAGCTAAAAGTTGTTACTGAAATCTGGGATGTGCTGCGCGCCTTTGCATCCTTTGGTTTCTGTAAAGCGCATGCCGCCGCCTTTGCTCTGCCTACCTATCAATCAGCTTGGCTTAAGACCCATCACCCAGCAGCTTTTATGGCAGGAGTCCTCACACACGACCCAGGTATGTATCCCAAGCGGTTGATGCTTGATGAGGTACGACAGATGGGCGTCGGTATCGCGCCTCTTGATATCAATAAATCATCAGAGCACTACCGAGTCGAACGCACTCTCGATGGAGATGCTGTGCGAATCGCGCTCTCGTGCGTTGCTGGTATCTCTGAAAAAGAGATAGCTTCAATTGTGCAGGGTCAGCCTTACATCGATCTCGCCGACTTTTATCGCAGGTCAGGTGCATCTATACCAGTAACTGAAAATCTGATTATGACTGGCGCCTTTGATTCGATTCATACCAATCAGCGCGACCTCTTACTGCACTTAACGGATCTACAAAAATCACCAGTGGCGCATCTTCCTGGTTCGCAACTCACCTTTGGTTTTGCACCCCCTGCCCTTGAAAGCAGCGGACTACAACCACTTAACGTTGCCGAAAAAGTCTCTAGCGAAGTCGCGCGCTTAGGTATGGATGTCACGCAACATATGCTCACTTTCTATGCGCCATTTCTTAACGCTATCGGCGCCGTAAAATCTTCTGACTTACTTTCGCAGCGCTCTGATTCCACAGTTCTTGTTGCGGGCGTCAAGGTTGCGCTTCAAACACCACCGGTGCGTTCGGGGCGCCGCGTCATCTTTCTAACGCTTGATGATGGCTATGGTTGCAGCGATTCAACTTTCTTCCCTGATGCACAAGTCGATCACGCATCAACGCTCTATTCGACATCGCTACTGCTAGTACGTGGGCAGACGCGACGCACTGGCGCCCGCGGTATCTCTATTCGCGCAACAGCTGTTTGGGATCTGCGCCTGGCCTACGAACAATGGCGTAACCGAGCAGATAGTGTGGCGATATGACGGTCATCCTCCATGTAGATATGGATGCCTTCTATGCATCGGTAGCCGAACTCGATCATCCAGAATATAAAGGCAAAGCTCTCGTTGTTGGCGCCGGTGCTCGTGGGGTTGTGCTTTCTGCCAATTATGAAGCGCGCAAATTCGGAATACGTGCTGCAATGCCTGTGGGACGTGCCAAGCGAATGGCGCCACATGCAATCTTTATTGCGCCCGAACATCATCGCTACTCTGAAATCTCAGCGCGCGTTATGGCGATCTTTCATTCCTACACGCCGCTGGTTGAACCAATCTCACTCGATGAAGCATTTCTCGATGTCACAGGATCGCAGAAGTTATTTGGTACAGGCCGTGAAATCGCTGCAAAAATTCGCGAACAGGTTGAGAAAGAAGAGGGCATTACCTGTTCTGTGGGCCTTGCGCAATCTAAGTTCATTGCAAAGCTGGCATCCCAACACTGCAAACCAAATGGGATGCTTGAGATAAAGTCCGATCGCATCCTTGAATTTCTCCATCCACTTCCAGTGCGCGCTATCTGGGGAGTTGGACCAAAGACCGCTGAATCACTTGAACGATTAGGGCTGCATACCGTTTCTGATATCGCACATACTCCGCGTGCAACGTTGATTCGAGCCCTAGGCGAGGCCACCGGTGCATCGCTCTACGAACTTGCATGGGGGCGCGATTATCGCGATGTTATTCCTGATGAACCTGAGAAAAGTATTGGCAATGAAGAGACCTTTAGCGAAGACCTAGATAACCCTGAAGAAATCTTGCGCGAGTTTCTGCGAATGACTGAAAAGGCAACTGCGCGATTGCGCGAACGTTCTCTCTTTGCCAAGACAATCAGCATCAAGATTAAATTTGCTGACTTCTCATCCTTGACGCGTTCTAAGACAGTGCCGATCGCAATTGATAACACCCACGACACCTACGAAGTTGTAAAGGGTCTCTACCTCGCACTTCGCAATGAAGGCGCGCGCATCCGCCTTGTCGGAGTCTCGCTCTCTCAGCTGCAGGAAGGCGCACCGGTCCAGCTTGAACTCGGCGCACGTGAACGTGGATGGCGTGAGGCTGATACGGCTATCGATCGCGCACAAGCGCGCTTTGGTCGGGGTAGCGTCCGTCCAGGCAGGCTTATTCGCCCTGAAGGTGGCAGTGACGAGGAATAGCGCTCTAGGCAAGTGTGACAAAAAGTGGCGCTGCAAGAAGTTCTGTTCTATTGTGTGAATATGTCGCTCTCAGACCGTGAACGTCGCCTCCTAGCGGAGATGGAAGCAGCTCTTGCTACCGATGACCCACGCCTAGAGTCACGTTTAGCCGGCAGCACCTTGACCCCGACTAAGCCACGTCTTGCCCTCGGAGCTCTCTCAATTCTGGCAGGGGTCGCAATTCTCTTTGCTGGCCTTATCTCTCAGACAACTCCGCTTGGAGTAGCTGGATTTCTCGTAGCTCTCGTTGGCGTAGTTCTCGTCGTGCGCTCGCTCTCATCGCTGACCATAAGCCGTACGCCTCGCGAAAAGAGCGCTCGCACTTCATTCTCCGAACGCCTAGAAGAACGCTGGAACCGTAGGGACTTCGACCAGCAGTAGAAGTGCAATAGATCCCAAGCCCTGACCGATTCGGTTGGGGCTTTTTTGCGCCCAAAAATCGGCTGAGAGTGGTGGGGCGAAAGGGGGAGGGCTAGGGAAAAAAATGGGGAAAGGTGGTTGAAAAAGGGGGAAAGTGGTGTAAAGTGGGGAATTGAGCGGGAAGTTCACGCTCAAAGGGCCACTTGGGGAAGGAGGCGCGAAGAATGTTTCTAGGCACTCACGAACCGCGCCTTGATGAAAAAGGCCGGCTCATCCTCCCCGCCAAATTCCGCGATGAGCTCTCAGCGGGCCTTGTCATCACCAAAGGCCAAGAGCGCTGCCTCTATGTATTTCCATCAACTGAATTTGCAACGATTACTGAAACTTTGCGACAGGCGCCAGTTACTGCCAAGAGCGCTCGCGATTACCAGCGCGTGATGTTTGCCGGCGCGCACGATGAAATTCCTGACCGCCAAGGTCGCGTCACCATCCCACAAGGACTTCGCACATATGCGGGCCTTGAAAAAGAGTGCGTTGTTATCGGCGCAAATACTCGCGTTGAAATCTGGGATAGCGCTGCATGGAGCGAGTACCTCGCTGATCGCGAAAAGAGTTTTGCTGATGTCTCTGAGGAGGTTTTTCCGGGACTTTTTTAGAACATCAGCAAAAAACATTTAAGACAACTAAATAGAGCGCTCATTTGTGGCCACCGCCGACCTTTCCTTACTTGTTAGGCCGGCAGCGACGTCCCTTCCCCGGCGTCGCTTTCGAAAAAGATCCGTCGGCCGGCGGTGACCAGAGATGAGCGCTCACCTAATCAGAGCAGAACCAGATAAAGAAAGTAAGCGTTGAGAATGGGGGAGAAGATGCAGCACATATCAGTTATGCGCGATCGTTGCGTAGATCTTCTTGCTCCATCAATTACTTCATCTTCTAATCCTGTTATCGTCGATGCAACACTTGGTTTGGGCGGCCACACCGAAGCGCTCCTTACACGTTTTGAAAACCTCACCGTAATTGGAATTGATCGCGATAAGAGCGCACTTGAAAAAGCAACAGCGCGTCTTGCTCCTTTTGGGAATCGTTTGAAGATTTCACACTGTGTCTTTGATGAGATCACAGAAGTAGTACAGAGCTTTGGTTTCACACATATCAATGGCGCTCTCTTTGATTTAGGTGTCTCATCTATGCAGCTCGATGAATCAGAGCGCGGGTTTTCATATTCCCAAGATGCACCACTTGATATGCGGATGGATCGCAGCAAGGGAATAACGGCTTACGAAATAGTAAATACGTATGAGCCAGGAAAGTTAGTCCAGATTCTTCGTACCTATGGCGAAGAGAAGTTTGCAACCCGCATCGTTGAGAACATCGTGAAGGCTCGCGCTATTGCACCGCTTAACTCAACGACAGAACTCGCAACGTTGGTGAAGGAGAGCATTCCAGCAGCTACTCGTCGCACTGGCGGCAATCCAGCAAAGCGCACCTTCCAAGCGCTACGAATTGAAGCCAATGATGAGCTCGGGGCGATTACGCGCGCGCTCCCACAAGCCCTTGATTTATTGATGGTGCATGGACGACTTGTTGTGATGTCATTCCAGTCACTGGAAGACCGGATTGTGAAAGAGGTCTTCCTCGAGGCATCTACATCTAAGAGCCCACGCAATCTTCCAGTGGAACTCCCTGAATATGCTGCGAAGTTCTCGCTCGTTTTTCGATCTGGTGAAACTCCATCTCAGAACGAGCTCGATGAGAACCCACGCTCTGCCTCTGTGCGCTTGCGTGCGATTGAAAGGGTGGCTGCGTAATGGCACAAGCAACCGCTCGTAAATCGCAATCGACTCACGTCCTTCCTAAAGCACGTAAAGTGGTTGCAGAACGTACTGCAGACATTATCTCCGGCATCTTCCCTGACTTAAATTCAGGTGCTCGAGCAACTCATAGATACTTCGCCACATTCCTTACCGTTGTCAGCGCCATGGGATTCCTCGTACTCCTTGGAGTTAACACCTTATTGGCTCAGGATGCCTTCACACTTTCAAATCTTAAAGTGGAAGCAAAACAAGTTGCAGATCAGCGCGATGCCATCAATCGTGCGATTGACTCCTTCGAAGCGCCAGAGAATCTTGCTGCAGCTGCGACAGCCCTTGGAATGCGTCCTTCCGAAACTCCAGTCTTCCTGAATCTAACTCCGCCAACGGGAGTAACAAATGGGTGACCTACTACTTTCTAAGTCACGTATCAAGATTTTAATCATTGGCGTCTTCATGGTTTTCGTCTTGCTAGCGCTTCAACTCGTTCGCGTTCAAGTTATTCAGGCAAGTGAATACCAGAGCAAGGCCGCTAACGAAATGCAATCGACTCGAACTACTCCGGCTCCACGAGGTGAAATCACTGATATCAATGGAGTCGCCTTTGCCCGTAGCGTCTCTGCTATCACCATCGTTGTCGATCAAACACAAATTTCTGACCCAGCACGCGTTGCAAACTTCGTAGCCCCAATTTTGGGTCTACCTGTTGCAGAAGTTGAAGAGAACATCACCGGAACGCGCCGCTATTCAATAGTGCTTAAGAATGGTCGCCCAGCTTTATGGGATCGCCTCACTAAAGAGATTTATGAATACAACAAAGGGCTCTCCAGCGAGCAGCTAGATAAGCGCATCATTGGCTTCTTCCCCGAGCGATCATTTATCCGCGAGTATCCATCGGGCTCATTGATTTCATCCCTTGTTGGCTTTGTGCGCGCAGATGGGATCGGCGCAACTGGCTTGGAATCAAGTCTTAACTCAATCATCACTGGTACCGATGGTCGTTACTCATTTGCTAACGGTTACGGCGCAGAAATTCCTGGCTCTCAGCGCGAAATCGTCGCAGCAAAGGCGGGAACTTCAGTTCGCCTCACAATCGATCGCGACGTTCAATGGGTTGCTGCAAAAGCAATCGCTGAAGCGGTAAAAACTTCACGAGCTGCAAGTGGCACTGTGATTGTCATGGATCCTCGAACAGGTGAAATCGTGGCTCACGCCACTGCACCTACTTTTGATCCTAACAATACAAAGAACGTTGACCTGAGCTTAATGCGCAACCCATCTGTGCAAGATGTGTATGAGCCAGGATCTACTGGCAAGGTCATGACGCTGGCAGCAGCGCTAGAAGAGAAGACAGTTGCTCCGACGACTGTCTTTGCAGTTCCTTACAAGATCAAGCGCGGTGGATCAACATTTAAAGACCACGATAAGCACCCAGTGCAGCAACTGACAACTTCAGGAATCTTGGCAGTTTCTAGCAACACCGGCACGATCAAAATTGGCGAAACAATCAGCAATGAGAAGTTGTATTCATATCTGACTAAATTTGGGGTTGGGCAAAAGACAGGTTCTGGTCTACCTGGTGAATCAGCAGGCCTTATGCCTAAGGTTAAAAACTGGTCTGCAACCACAGCGCCGACAGTTGCTTTTGGCCAGGGTTATTCAGTAACTGCAATGCAAGCAACCAGCGTCTTTGCGACTATTGCAAATCACGGAGTTCGAGTTTCACCAACAGTTATTGCTGGCACTCAAGATGCATCTGGCCATTTCACGCCAGCTGCCAATAGAACTTCTACGCGCGTTATCAGCGAAGATACTGCTCGCGAACTGCGCTTGATGATGGAGAGCGTTGTCTCTCCAACTGGAACAGCTCCTTCTGCTGCAATCCCTGGTTATCGCGTCGCAGGTAAGACCGGAACTGCGTGGCGCTATGACGATAAGACCGGCGGATATAGCGGTTACACAGCTTCATTTATCGGCTTTGCTCCAGCAGATGCACCTCGCTACGTCATCAACGTCACGATTCAAGATCCACGTAATGGTTACTACGGAGGCCTCCTGGGCGGTCCAGTCTTCAAGAAGGTAATGACCTTTGTTCTGCAGACTAAGCACGTTGCACCAACTGGAACTAAAGTTATGCCAGTTGCGCTCAACCAGAAGGATTTAACGCGCATGAAAGCAACTCAGGTAAGTGCAGAAAAAAGCGGAGCAGTAAGACAGTGATCCGCCCTCTTACTCAGTTCTCAACACGTTTAAGCGATACAGCAAATCTGATAGGAGCAACTCCACTAGCCGGAGACCTGATTTTTACAGGAGTAACTCACAGCGACAAAGATGTTGAAGAAGGAGATCTCTTCTTAGCTATTCCTGGTGCGAAAGCACATGGTGCAAATTTCATCAAAAATGCTCATGCTCAAGGTGCTGTTGCAGTCATCACGGATGCACAAGGTGCAAAGATTGATTCATCGCTTCCTACTCTTGTAGTCAAAGATGTGCGGGCTGCTGGCGCACTTGTTGCCGCAGCGCTCTATCAATATCCAACTCGCGATATTGCCAGCATTGGCATCACCGGAACCAATGGGAAGACAACTGTCTCCACCTTGCTCTATCAAATCTTTCAGGCGGCAGGACGAGAGTCAGGGCTTATCGGAACAGTAGAAACTCGAATCGGTACAGAGCGCCTATCAAGTCTTCGCACAACCCCTGAGGCTCCCGAGCTACAAGCGCTAGCTGCAACCATGCGCGAACGTCATGTTCGAAATCTAGTAATGGAAGTTTCTAGCCACGCGTTAAGTATGGGCCGCATGAAGGGCTCACACTTTGCGATTGCTGCCTTTACAAACCTTAGCCAAGATCATCTCGATTTCCATAAAGACATGGATTCATATTTTGCAGCCAAAGCCTCACTCTTTACATCCGAATACGCGGATGCTGCCTTTATCAATATCGATACTCCCTATGGCGCAACTCTGGCTGAGCGCACATCACTTACCCTGACAACTATTTCGAGAACTAATCCAAAAGCGCACTGGCACTTCACGAACTTGACTCCAACTCAACGGGGTGCAGAGTTTTCTATCCGAGGTGCCGGCGGAATCTTGATTGAATCTCAGACTTCACTTCATGGTGCGTACAACGCAGATAATCTCTTACTTGCCGTAGCTCTTGCCCACGAAAGCGGCGTTGATCCTATTGAACTTGCTGCAGTCATTCCGCAACTGACTGGAGCACCTGGTCGACTAGATGCCGTTGTCTTAGGGCAACCTTTCAAAGCCTTTGTTGACTACGCGCATTCTCCTGATGCAGTAACAAATGTACTTTCTGCGGCGCGAGAATTTACTCCCGGAAAAATCATTGCGGTACTTGGATGTGGTGGCGATCGCGATGCCACCAAACGCCCTCTGATGGGTGCAGCTCTCTCGCAAGGATCAGATATCGCAATCTTTACCAGCGATAACCCTCGCTCTGAGGATCCGGCGACCATCTTGCGCGAAATGGTCTCTTCTCTAGATGTGAAAGACCCTTCAGCAATCATTGAAGATCGCGCCACAGCAATCAGCCATGCCGTTTCAGTGGCAAAAGCTGGCGATACTGTTTTGGTTCTTGGGAAAGGCCACGAGCAAGGTCAAGATGTTGCAGGCGTTATTGCCGCTTTTGATGATCGACTCACACTCGCGGCTGCAATCGAGGCTCGCCGATGATCTCTCTCAAAGCATCAGAAATCGCCGCCCTAGTCGGCGGAACTCTTCACGGTGAAGATGTCGTAGTTTCTGCAAACCCAGTTATTGACTCTCGAGCAGCAACAACAGGTTCACTCTTTATCGCTATTAAGGGCGAGAGAGTAGATGGCCACGACTTTGTTGCAGATGCTCAATCTCATGGCGCAGTTCTTACACTTGCTGAACGCGCCGTTGACGGTTCACATATCTTGGTAGGCAGCACCATCCAAGCGCTTGGCGTGTTGGCACATGAAGTACGCAATCGCCTGACGAACTTAACTGTTATTGGCATTACAGGTTCACAAGGAAAGACAACAACTAAAGAACTTCTAGCATCGGTTTTATCAACAGTTGCTCCAACGATGGCGCCACAGGGTAACTACAACAACGAAATTGGAGCGCCCCTGTCTTTACTCCAATGCGATGAGAAAACTCGTTTCTGTATCGTGGAAATGGGCGCACGCCACAAAGGCGATATCGCCCATCTTTGCCGAATCGCTGTTCCCGATGTTGGCGTTGTACTTCGAGTGGGAACGGCACACGTAGGAGAGTTTGGTTCGCAAGCGGCAATCGCGGAAACCAAGTCAGAGCTCATCTCAACCTTGTCACCAAGTGCGATTGCGATTCTGGGCCAGTACGACGAATTCACCCCGAAGATGTCAGCACTTCACCAAGGTCGCGTCGTGACCTTCGGAGAAACCAGCGGCTGTGAAATTCGAGCGACCGATATAGAGATTCGCGAAGGTCGCGCCCACTTTGATTTGGTAACACCAGAAGGTCGCACTGCTGTTGGCCTTCGCATTGTTGGGCTACACCAAGTTGCCAATGCGCTAGCAGTTGCTGCTGTGGCTTCAGTATTAGGTCTGACCCTGGATCAAATTGCAGGTGGACTCTCGACAGCAGAGTCTTCAGCAAAATGGCGTATGGAAATTTCTGAACTAGATTCACTTGTCCTCATCAATGATGCGTATAACGCAAGCCCTGAGGCGATGACGGCGGCGCTACAAACGTTGGTCCATTTTGCGCAAGAGCGCGGTGGTGAAGCCTGGGCTTTTCTCGGAAAAATGCATGAACTCGGCGAGTCATCAGACCAAGACCATGCCGCTATTGGCACCCTTGCCTCAGAACTTAGAATCGATCACCTGGTCTGTGTCGCAGCCCCTGAATATGCGCAAGCAATTCCGACAGAGAGCGCAACGACTGTGCATTTATTCGCAAGTAAAGAGCAGGCGGCCACCATGGTGGCAAGTATGAATAAAGGAGATGTCGTGCTGGTAAAGGCATCTCGTTCTGAAAAATTAGAAGAGTTAGCTGAGATGATCACGAAATCGTGGTCAGAACGAATTCAAGAGATGGCAGACACTGAATGAGACTCATCCTTATTGCCGGAGCTCTCGCTCTCTTCTTCTCGCTCTTTGGAACCCCTGCGCTCATCAAGGTACTTGCACGACGTGGTTATGGACAGTTCATTCGAGATGATGGACCTTCAACACATCACACAAAACGCGGCACTCCAACTATGGGCGGCATCATCATCATCTTCGCCACCATCTTTGCTTATTTCTTAGCGCACCTTCTGACACAGAAAGCCGTCACAGTCTCTGCACTATTAATCATTGGCCTTGTACTAGGCCTCGGCTTAGTTGGATTCCTCGATGATTACCTCAAGATCTCTCGACAGAACTCACGCGGGATTAGTGGCAAGCAGAAGATATTTGGACAAGTCTTCTTCGCCTCAACATTTGGATACTTAGGTCTGCAATTTCCAGATGCTGATGGCCTAACCC
>CAZHPQ010000026.1:9047-13749 GCA_964533845.1 uncultured Candidatus Planktophila sp. | reverse complement strand
CAAGGAAGGTATCTCCAGCGTTAGGTACTGAGGTAAATCCGAGTACCTGCACTGGACGAGATGGTCCTGCCTCTTCAACGCTGGCACCGTGCTCATCCAACATTGCGCGAACGCGACCGAATGATCCACCGGCAACGATGGCATCTCCAACTCGCAAAGTTCCACGTTGTACCAAGACGGTTGCAACTGGTCCACGACCACGATCGAGGTGAGCTTCGATAGCAACACCGCGAGCATCATCTTCAGCAACTGCGCGAAGATCGATAGCCGCATCTGCAGTAAGGAGAATTGAGTCAATCAGATCATTGATTCCAGTGCCTGCTTTAGCTGAGACGTTTACGAAGATTGTGTCTCCGCCGTACTCTTCAGCGATCAAGTTGTACTCGGTTAATTGCTGGCGGACCTTATCTGGGTTCGCGCCTTCCTTATCAACCTTGTTCACTGCAACAACGATAGGAACATCGGCTGCTTGAGCGTGGTTAAGCGCTTCAATGGTCTGAGGCATCACTCCGTCGTCAGCTGCAACAACGAGTACTGCAATATCGGTGACCTTGGCACCACGTGCGCGCATTGCGGTAAAGGCTTCGTGACCTGGTGTGTCGATGAAGGTGATTGCTCGGTTGATACCTTCATGGTCGTGGTGAATTTGGTAAGCACCAATGTGCTGTGTAATTCCACCTGCTTCAGATTGCACAACCTCAGTCTGGCGAATCGCATCAAGCAAGCGAGTCTTACCGTGGTCAACGTGACCCATCACAGTAACTACTGGAGGACGAGGAGTGAGATTCTCTTCATCAAAGTCTGCTAGTTCTGCAGCAAGGTCAATATCAAAGCCCTGCAAGAGTTCGCGGTCTTCTTCTTCAGGAGAGACAACTTCGATGATATAGCCAAGTTGCGCACCAAGAATTTCAAAGGTATCCGCATCAACTGATTGAGTTGCAGTTACCATTTCACCGAGGTGGAAGAGCGCTGAAACTAGCGCTGCTGGATCTGCGCCAATTCTTTCGGCGAAATCTGCAAGGGAAGAGCCGCGACGCATACGGATTTTGGTTGAACCATCTCCGTGAGGAATAACTGCGCCACCCAACTTCGGTGCTTGCATATTGTCGAACTCTTCACGTAATACTTTTCTTGACTTCTGCTTACGCTTAGAAGATTTACTTGCATTCTTTCCAAATGCACCTGCAGCTCCACCGCGACCTGGGCCGCGATTAGGACCGCCGCCACCTGGACGAGCTGGACCACCTGGCGCTCCACCAGTTGCTGCTCCTTGTGAACGATAAGGACCTTGCGATGATGGAGCTCCACCAGTACGTGGTGGGTAATTTCCTGATCCAGTTGATGCCGGACGTGGAGCACCAGGACGCGCTGCAAAACCTGGACGAACAGAACCAGGTCGCGCACCTGCCATACCTGGACGTGGCGCTCCTGTTCCTTGTGGTCGTTGTGGTGGGCGTGGAACTGCGCCACCTGTTGAAAATGGATTATTGCCAGGACGTGGTGGACGTGGAACAGCGCCACCTGTTGAAAATGGATTGTTGCCAGGACGTGGAGCTGCTGGCGTTGCAGGCGTTGGAGCTGCTGGCGTTGCAGCAGATGCTGCAGATGCAGCCTTTGCTTCATCTTGCGCAACCTTTTCAGCATCGCGAGATGCCTTAAGCGCTGCAAGATCAACGCCGAGTTCAGCTGCTAGTTCCGCAGCGAGCTCAGGATTTACTTCGGCAGTCTTCTTTGAGGCAGCTGTCTTTTTAGCGGCTGCCTTCTTTACTGGCTTCTTCTCTTCTGCTGGCTTGGCATCGGGATAAAGCGCAATTAACTTGCGAACGACCGGTGCTTCAACTGTTGATGATGCTGAGCGAACGAATTCACCCATCTCTTGGAGTTTGGCAAGGACTTCCTTGCTCTCCATACCGAGTTGTTTTGCCAACTCATGTACGCGGACCTTTGACACATTTCTCCTGTCTTGGCCCGCATTAAAACTTGTGGGATGCGAGCCCTAGTTGTTCGACCTCATGATGTAAACGAGCTCATTTGAGTTTCATATCTTTCGCATCCATTTCATTTGCGCCTTGGTACATATGTACCGAGAACGATGTGGCGAGTCTATCGAATAGGCGGGAAATTCCCTATTCCACACCAGATTTATGCGGTCGGTGCGGGGGTGTCTGGATGGATATCGATACGCCATCCAGTCAGGCGTGCGGCAAGACGGGCATTCTGCCCATCTTTACCGATAGCGAGTGAGAGTTGGTAATCAGGCACTATCACCTTGGCAGAACGCGTTGCTTCATCAACAATTTCAACGCTCGTTACCTTCGCCGGTGCAAGCGCGCTTGCCACAAACTTTGCTGGATCTTCATCGTAATCAACGATATCTATCTTCTCGCCATTGAGTTCATCCATGACAGCGCGTGAACGAGCGCCCATTGGTCCGATGAGAGAACCCTTTGGCGAAACGCCAGCGCGATGTGAACGCACTGCAATTTTGGTGCGATGTCCTGCTTCGCGAGCTACAGCCATAATTTCAACGATGCGATCTTTGATTTCAGGAACTTCAAGTGCAAAGAGTTGCTTGACCAAAGCTGGATGGCTTCGCGAAAGCATAATCTCGGGACCCTTCATTCCTTGCTTTACCTCGACAACAAAGCACTTAATGCGCTTTCCGTGTGTATAGACCTCACCTGGCACCTGCTCTTGCGGAGGAATACGACCTTCAATGCGGCCAAGGTTGACATTAATCATCTTTGGATCGCGACCTTGTTGAATTATGCCTGAGACGATATCGCCCACAGTTGCTGTGAACTCTCCGACAATCTCTGCATCGTTACTTGCGCGCATCTGCTGCTTGATAACTTGGCGCGCAGTAGAAGTTGTCACTTTAGAGAATCCTTCAGGTGAATCTACTTCCTCACCGATGCGCTCACCCAGTTCATTAAAGATAGGAATAAAGATCTGGATCTCGCCTGTTTCACGGTTCAGTCTTGCTTGCGCGTAACGATTCGGTTCCTGGGTTTCACCGTACGCAGTAAGAACACCAGCTTCAATCGCCTGAATTAGAGGCTCAAGCGGCATCGCTTTCTCGTTTGTTAGGTGAACAAGTGCTGCCATATCTACATGCATTACTTGTCACCATCTTTGCGATTAAATTCAATTTCAACAGTGGCGCGCTTGATGTCTGCTAAGGCAACTTCAACACGCTTCTCTTCTTTCTTCTCCAGATAAATGAGGGTGACGCTCGTATCTGTGGATTCTTCAATACGTCCGGTAATCGTTACGCCATCGCTCTTAACGACTTTGAGCAGGCGGCCATGATTCTTCACGAAGTGGCGAGGTGCAGTAAGTGGACGGTCAACGCCAGGAGAAGTTACTTCAAGAGTAAACGGGGTATCCCCCATAAAGGCAGCTTCATCAAGCAACTCTGAGATGGCGCGAGATACAGCAGTGACTTGATCTAAATTAAGGGAAGCCGGCCCATCGACGATGCAGGTAACGATGCGATGTTTGCCGGGTGAGACTAATTGGACTTCTTCAAGGAATAAACCTTGGGCTTCAACTGCAGGTGTAACCAGTTGAGAGATTTGATCTGTGATTGCCACGATGCGCCTTTCATATTCAGTTGTTATTGAGTTTTGTTACTGCTTTAGAACAGGTCAAATAATACCCTGACTATGAGGGCAAAGGTGACCACCAGATAGAACTTGCGAACAAAGTCAGAGCCGCGGCGAATCGCTACATGTGAACCAATGATTCCTCCTGCCAAGTTACAAATACCCACAGCTAGCCCCACCATCCACATGATTGAACCGCTGATGCCAAAGACGAGAATCGATGCGAAGTTGGTCGCAACATTAACCACTTTGGCAATCGCTGATGCTCCGACAAATGCGAAACCGAGTGCGGCAACCAGAACAATCATCAGCAGAGTTCCGGTGCCAGGCCCAATAAATCCATCGTAAAAACCAATAGTGAGCCCTGCAACTGCCCCCACTGTTCGCTGGCGCTTGGCAGCGCCTTTGAGCACTTCAACTTTTCCTAAATCAGGTCTTGCCAGCGTGTAGGCAAATACTGCAACCAACATCACTACAATCGCTACTTTGAGTTGCTCTGTTGAAATCTGCGTTGCTAGAAGTGAACCAGAGCCAGAACCGATAAATGCTGGCAACACCATGGCAAGAAGTAATTTGGGATCTGTCTTGATATTCCTGCGGTAATTAAGAGCGGCAGCTGATGTGCCGAAGATTGAACCCAATTTATTCGTACCAGCAACTTCTGCCACTTCACGATCAGGAAAGGAGATCAGGAGTGCTGGAAGCTGAATCAGGCCGCCACCGCCTGCGATGGCATCAACAAAACCGGCAGAGAAGGCAGCAATAAGAATAAAGACCAGCGTCAGCGTAGAGATATCGCTGAGCATTTATGGCAGCGTTGGAAGGAGTTCAGTCACTGCTGTAAGCGCCTGTGCTACAGCAACTTCAGATTTCTCACCAGTGCGACGTACACGTACTTCGACGTTGCCTTGTTCGAGCGCCTTGCCAACGACAACAATGACCGGAATTCCGATGAGTTCAGCATCTTTAAACTTCACGCCAGGAGACGTGCCACGACGATCATCAAGCATCACACTAATTCCCGCTGCCTCTAAATCTACAGCTAGCTTTTCTGCAGCCGCAAAGACAGCATCCTCTTTGCCGGTTGCAACGAT
>CAZHPQ010000026.1:4865-8947 GCA_964533845.1 uncultured Candidatus Planktophila sp. | reverse complement strand
CAGCTAGCTTTTCTGCAGCCGCAAAGACAGCATCCTCTTTGCCGGTTGCAACGATATGAACCTTGGCAGGTGCTACCTCAACTGGCCAAGAAAGACCGAGCTCATCATTACTCTGTTCGGCAATCGCCGCCACCGCGCGCGATACACCGATTCCGTAAGAGCCCATGGTGACAACTTGTGATTTACCGTTCTGATCTAGAACGGTAAGGCCTAGCGCATCTGCATATTTGCGACCTAGTTGGAAGATATGGCCAATTTCAATTGCGCGATCAATGATGACGGGGGTCGCACACTTTGGGCAGGCATCGCCCTCTTTAATCTGTGCAGATTCAACATAAGCATCTACTGTGAAATCTCGACCATTAACGACATTACGCGCGTGCTTATCCTTTGCATTTGCGCCCGTTACCCATGAAGTTCCTGGCGCGATACGAGGATCTGCGTAGACAGTTATTCCATTTTTCTTGGCATCTTGTGGGCCGATATATCCCTTGACGAGCCCTGGGAACTTAGCGAAATCTGCATCTTCAAAGACGCGAACATCATTTACGCCGGCCAGGTTTGCTTGTAAACGCTTGAGATCTACTTCGCGATCACCTGGCACAAGTACTGAAATTGGTTTCTCATCGGCCATCAACATGACGTTCTTTAAAGTCATTGACCCGTCATATCCCCCACCGAACTTGGCGTTGATGAGTTCAACCAAGGTATCGATTGTTGGAGTATTAGGTGAATCAAAGACTTCAAGGGGTGCGACCGTTGATGCATCACCTGGTGCAACAACGGTTGTCATCGCTTCCACATTTGCTGCATACCCACACTTCGGGCAGAGAACGTACGTATCTTCGCCAGTGTCACAGGGAGCTAAGAACTCTTCAGAAGCTGAACCGCCCATAGCGCCAGACATGGCGCTGACGATGTTGTACTTCATGCGCAGGCGATCAAAGGTCTTGATATATGCCTCGCGATGGCGCTGGTAAGACTCGACTAAACCTTCATCGGTAAGGTCAAATGAATATGAATCCTTCATAACAAATTCGCGCCCGCGAATGATTCCAGAACGAGGACGTGCCTCATCGCGATACTTTGTTTGAATTTGATAGAGAGCAAGTGGCAGATCTTTATAGGATGAATATTCGCCCTTAACCATCAAGGTAAACATCTCTTCATGTGTTGGGCCTAGAAGATAGTCGCTGCCTTTTCTATCTTGTAGGCGAAAGAGATCTGGGCCGTAATCGTTCCAGCGGCCAGTCTCTTCATAGGCATCTTTTGGCAAGAGAGCCGGAAAATGAACTTCTTGGAATCCTGCGCGATCCATCTCTTCGCGCACAATATTTTCAATGTTGCGAAGGGTGATAACGCCAAGTGGCAACCATGAATAGATTCCAGCTGCAATGCGGCGGATATAGCCAGCGCGAACTAAGAGGCGATGGCTAGGGACTTCAGCATCTGCCGGATCATCGCGCAGCGTGCGTAGGAAGAGCGTAGACATTCGCAACATAACGCGAACCCTACTAGAGGTTTACGAAGTTGTGACGGAAGGTTCTCCTGATGCAACGCCTGCGGCTTCCATCTCTTCGGCAAGACGCATAGCTTCTTCAATAAGAGTTTCAACAATCTGCGCTTCAGGGACCGTTTTGATGACTTGTCCCTTTACAAATATCTGACCCTTGCCATTTCCTGATGCAACGCCAAGATCAGCTTCACGAGCTTCGCCCGGACCATTTACAACACAACCCATCACAGCAACCCGCAGTGGAACTGTCATTCCTTGCAAACCTGCCTGCACCTTTTCAGCAAGGGTGTAGACATCTACTTGAGCGCGACCACATGAAGGACAAGAAACAATTTCAAGTTTACGTTGGCGCAGATTAAGAGATTCAAGGATTGAAATTCCAACCTTTACCTCTTCGACAGGCGGCGCCGATAGCGATACGCGGATTGTGTCGCCGATTCCTTCGGCGAGAAGAATTCCAAATGCAGTTGCAGACTTAATCGTTCCTTGGAAGATTGGACCAGCTTCGGTGACGCCGAGGTGAAGCGGGTAATCTGTCTTGGCCGCGAGCAAGCGATAGGCGCTGACCATAGTTACAGGATCGTGATGCTTTACAGAAATCTTGATATTGCCAAAGCCATGTTCTTCAAAAAGGGATGCTTCCCAGATTGCAGATTCAACTAACGCTTCAGGTGTTGCCTTGCCGTACTTAGCAAGAAGTCGTGGGTCGAGTGATCCAGCGTTGACACCGATACGAATTGGAATTCCCGCATCCCCTGCTGCCTTTGCAACTTCCTTCACCTTGTCATCAAATTGCTTGATATTGCCAGGGTTGACGCGCACTGCAGCACAGCCTGCATCAATTGCCGCAAAGATGTACTTAGGTTGGAAGTGAATATCTGCAATCACTGGAATCTGTGACTTCTTGGCAATCTGCGCAAGCGCATCGGCATCATCTTGTGATGGAACTGCAACGCGAACGATTTGGCAACCGGAGGCGGTGAGTTCGGCGATCTGTTGCAGAGTTGCATTGACATCTGATGTCAGCGTTGTGCACATTGATTGCACGCTGACCGGTGAATCAGAACCTACTCCGACTCCACCCACATTGAGCTGTCTAGTCTTGCGACGCGGATGCAAGGTAGGAGGTGGGGCGCTGGGGATTCCGAGATCAACCATGAGCCGTATTCTGCCTTATCTCTAGAAATTCAGCGATATGGGATTAAAGATGTCAGCGATTAAGAGAACCACAGTGAGCACCGCTAAGACTGCAAAGACTCCGATAGTGATAGGTGTAAGAACATTCACATCAATACCTGCAGGTCTTGGGCGTCCACGTAACCGTGCGATGAAGGCGCGGATTTCGTCGGCAATCGCCACCGCCATATGGCCACCATCGAGCGGCAAAATTGGAAGTAAGTTAAAGAGCCCAACAAAGATATTGAGGCTTGCGACAATGAGAAGGAATGTGCCGAGCTGTTCGGTGTTATCAAGTTTGGTACTGCTGACAACATCACCAGAAACTCTCGCTGCGCCAACTACTCCGACTAGGCCGTTGGGATCACGTTCTTCTCCACCAAATGTTTGGCGGAAGAGTTCTGGAACCTTGGCAGGCAAGGTAAAAAGTGACTTAACGGATTCGCGCAGCAAGACGCCTGTGGCTTGTGTGGATTCAACAATTGCAGGGAAGAAACTTTGCCGTTCGGTGCCAATCTTGGTGATGATTCCAAGAATGTAACGCTTTGCGTTTTCATCGTAGCGAGCCGCAGCAGTGATTTCAATTTCCTGACCGCCACGCAAAACTAGATAGGTCAGTGGCTTACCTTCAGATTTAGCGATGACCTGAGAGTCGATAAACCAATCTTTAACTTCACGGCCGTTGACCTCAAGGATTTTATCTCCTGGTGCAAAGCCAGCAGCAGATGCTGCGGTATTGGGGCTGACCTTGGTTATATCTGAAAGAAGAGTATTAACGCCGACACCAAAGAAGATTGCAAAGATAAGGATGAAGCCGATTAAAAGGTGAGCAAAGGATCCTGCTCCTAAAACAATGAGCTTCTTGCCGGAGGATGCGGTAAAGAATGCTCGAGATTCCTCGCCAGGAGGCATCTCATCACGCGGGCTCATTCCTTCGATGCGACAGTATCCGCCGGCCGGAATTGCTTTGATTCCAAATTCTGTTTCGCCCTTGGTGAATGACCAGATGCGCTTGCCAAAGCCAAGAAAGAATTCGGTGACCTTCATGCCAAAGCGCTTTGCAGTTAAGTAATGGCCAAGTTCATGGACCATCACTGAGAGCAGAAGTGCAACTGCGAATGCAAGAATTCCTAGTAGTTCCATCGACCGTCCTTCATGCTCGAGCCCGTGCAACTTCGGAGGAAGCCACCTTTCGAGCATCCTCTTCGATAGCACTGACATCGGCCAAATCTCGCGGTGCAGTAAGTGCGGATGCGCTCATCTTTTCCACAACCGCCGATACTGTCTTAACAATCTGCAGGAATGAAATATTCCCACCAACAAATGCCTGCACAGCAACTTCATTCGCGGCGTTAAAGACAGCAGGTAAACCTTTGCCGATTTCTCCGCA
>CAZHPQ010000026.1:1561-4765 GCA_964533845.1 uncultured Candidatus Planktophila sp. | reverse complement strand
AATCAGTTGGCGCGTCATGAAACTTTGCGCTTGCGTCCTACAAATTGTCCGATGATGACAACGGCAAGGGCTAGGAAGAACATCGCCGAACCAATCACATTTGCCTGCGCAGGAATACCGCGCGCTGCAGATGTGTAGACAAACTTAGGGAAGGTTGTCATTGTTCCGGAGTTGAAGTTGGTAATGATGAAGTCATCGAAAGATAAGCTGAATGCGAGTAGCGCTGCTGCTGCAATTCCAGGAGCCACAAGTGGAAGTGTGACGCGACGGAAAGTTTCGCGTTCGTTGGCATATAAATCCATCGCAGCTTGTTCTAGCCGAGGATCAAGGCTGGCAATACGCGCCTTGACTGTGACCACAACGAATGAAACGCAGAAGAGAACGTGCGCAATCACTGTTGGCCAAAATCCTGGATTGATCTGGAACACCAAGAAGAGTGAGAGAAGTGATGCGCCCAGAACAATTTCAGGCGTTGCCATTGGTAAGAAGATAAGCAAGTTAGTCGTTGAACGACCCTTAAAGTGATAGCGCCCAATAGCAAAAGCAATCATCGTGCCAAGAATTGTTGAAAAGAGAGTTGCTAAGAAACCAATCTTGATGGAGTTACCGAGCGCTGTACAGATTTCAGGTGCACCGCAAGGGTTCTGCCAATTTTCGAGGGTGAAGCCCTGCCAGACCAAGTTGCTCTTACGAGAATCGTTAAAAGAGAAAGCGAAGGTGTAGGCAACTGGAATAAAGAGATATGTAAAAGCCACAACTGCGTAGATGCGGATGAGGTTACGTTGGAACCAGCGAGATACTTTTCTCATACCAACTCCTCGGTTCCGGCCTTACGAACATAGAAAGTCACAAGAATCAGAATCGACAACATGAGAGTAAATGAGAGCGCTGCGGCCGTTGGGTAATCCACGATACGGAAGTAGCGAGATTCAATAACATTTCCCAACATCTTCGTCGTTGGGCTACCGAGAATTGCAGCGTTTACGTAATCACCAGCTGCTGGAATAAAGGTAAGGAGCGTTCCTGCTACAACGCCTGGCATTGAAAGCGGAAGAGTTACTTTGCGGAAAGTCGTAAATCCATTTGCATACAAGTCCCCTGATGCTTCAAGAGTACGTGGGTCGATGCGATCAATGGATGCATACAGTGGCAAGGTCATAAATGGCAGGAAGTTATAGGTCATACCGGCAACGACTGCAAAGGCGCTAGAAGTAAGCGTTGTGCTTTCGGAGATGATGCCAAGCGTTCGTAGCGGCGGCACAACAAAACCTTCTTCACCCAGGATCTGCTTCCAGGCAACGGTGCGGAGCAAGAACGAGGTAAAGAATGGCGCGATAACAAGGACAAGCATTAAGTTCTTATACTTGCCACCTTTGAATGCGATCGCATACGCCAGCGGGTAAGCGATTAAAAGAGCAAGAATCGTTGCAATAGTTGCATAGAGAAATGAACGTCCAAACTGCTCTCTATTTTCCATAAAGGCATCGAAGTAATTCTGAAAACGTAAGGTCTGCTCGTATTGACCTGTATCTCCCCCACCTACTGGGGTCTGCGTTGAAGTCTGGGCAAGATTAATCAGAGGCAGGATAAAGAAGGTTAAGAGGAACACCATCCCCGGAAGTAACAGGAGATAGGGAGTTCTAATCTTTGTCATTCTTCGTCGAGATCCTCATCAGGACTTACTTCAGTACCTGCTTCGGCATCTTCATCACCGCGAAGGCCAAAGGTAAAGTTTGGTTCCCAAGAAATGTTGACGCTTTCACCAACGCTAAATGGCGCAACGCCATCATCGTTTTGTTCAAAGACCATCAGCTCTTGTCCCCACGGCATCAACACTTGGTACTGAGTAGATACACCGATGTAGGAAACATCTTCTACTTTTCCTCCGGTCAAGATATTGCCGGATGTCGCTGTTTCAAGGCGCGAGATACGGAACTTTTCTGGACGGATTCCTGCATAGATTGAATTATCTACAGCGTGTGAGCGATTCTTGCGCAAAGAAATCTTCTGACCGAAGAGATCAACAACATGGTTGTCGCCATCACTACCGGTTATAGATCCTTTAATGAGGTTTGACTGGCCCAAAAAGTTGGCAACAAATGCAGTTTTTGGGTTGTCGTACAGGTCTGCCGGAGAACCCATCTGCTCAATCTGACCTTCATGCATCACCGCGATGGTGTCAGCCATGGTCATGGCTTCTTCCTGATCGTGGGTCACGTGCACGAAAGTGATTCCCACTTCTTTCTGAATCCACTTAAGCTCAATCTGCATCTGGCGACGAAGCTTGAGATCAAGTGCGCCAAGTGGCTCATCAAGAAGTAGTAACGCTGGGCGGTTAACAATCGCACGCGCTAGCGCGATACGTTGCTGCTGACCACCAGAAAGTTGAGTTGGCTTTCGCTGCGCAAGGTGTGGAAGTTCAACCAAGTTCAACGCCTTATTAACAGCCTCATCTACATCCTTAATTCCACGACGACGCAGACCAAATGCAATATTTTCAAAGATGGTCAGGTGCGGAAAGAGAGCGTAATTTTGAAAGACTGTATTGATAGGGCGCTGATAAGGCTTGGTATGAGTAATGTCAGTTGTGCCCAAAGAAATAGTTCCTTGGGTTGGTTCCTCTAGCCCTGCAATCATGCGCAAAGTAGTTGTCTTGCCGCATCCTGAAGGCCCAAGGAGTGCAAAGAATGAGCCTTTAGGAATTGTCAGCGACAAATCATTTACAGCAGTGAAATCACCATAAGACTTGGTGAGGTGAGAGAGGATTAAATCTCCACGTGCAGAGCTAGCTACATCTGACACTTAGTTGCCGGCGGCCTTCTGGAAAGCCTCGGTCCAAGTTGCCTCTTCTGTAGGTGAGAGCGAACGGAAGACGCTGAGGTTTGCCATCATCTTCTCGGTTGGGAAGATGAACTCGCTCTTTGCAAGCTCTGGATCAATCTTCTCCATCTCAGCCTGTGCACCCTTAACTGGGCAGACATAGTTAACGTATGCAGCTACCTCAGCAGCAACAGCTGGCTCGTAGTAGTAGTTGATGAGCTTCTCAGCATTGACCTTTGCCTCGGCTGTAACAGTCGATGGAATCAACATGTTATCGCCTGAGATTGTTCCGCCTGATTCTGGAACTGCGAAGTCAAACTTGCCTTCGTTTTCAGACTTAAGAATAAACATATCGCCTGACCAACCGATAACAGCTGTGGCATC
>CAZHPQ010000026.1:0-1461 GCA_964533845.1 uncultured Candidatus Planktophila sp. | reverse complement strand
CCACCCATGATGCCCTGCCATGTGAGTGTGTATTCACGCTTAGCATCAAATGATGGTGTTGCAAGGGTGTCAAGGATGTTGGATGCATTTGGAATGTTTGCGCCATCAAACTTCTGCGCATATCCGAGGCGAATCCAACGTGCTGCCATCCAGTCAGTTGGGCAGACTAGGTCGTAACCAATGTCCTTCTTAATCTTAAGTTGTGCCTGTACTTTTCCGAAGAACTCATCGTTATCGTTGTAATCTTCAAAGTACTTAACTGCAATATCAGTCTCTTTTGTAAATGCTTCAAGAGTTGGGTACTTCTTACCTGAATCATCAACATCAAGGTAGAGCGGCCAGTTGCCCCAGCGAACTGCATTCGATGAATCAGATCCTCCACCAATTCCGCATGATGCGAGCGCTCCTGCGCCTGCAACTGCTCCGGCGCCGGCTAAGACAGCACGACGTGAAACATGTGAATTAAGAATTGTGCGTGCTTCTGAAGAGAGTGGTTTCTTAGCCATGAGTCATGGGCTCCTTTTTAGTAAAACTTGCCGGTGTAAGGGACGGACGTGCAGGGCTCATTATGGAGCCCTTTTGAGCGTGAGCCAAACCTAAAATCAGAGAATTCTTCTGTGATTTCTTAGGGATTTAGGCGTTGAGATTGGTCATCACATGCTTGATGCGGGTGTAATCCTCAAAGCCATAGTTCGAGAGATCCTTGCCGTATCCGCTGCGCTTAAATCCACCGTGAGGCATCTCGGCCACCACAGGGATGTGGGTGTTAATCCAGACGCAGCCGAAGTCGAAGGCTTTGGCAAGACGCATCGCGCGACCATGGTCCTTGGTCCAGACCGATGAGGCTAAGCCGTATTCGACTCCGTTGGCCATCGCAATAGCTTCAGCCTCATCCTTAAATTTCTGGATGGTGATAACTGGGCCGAAGATTTCAGATTGAATCAACTCATCGCTCTGCTTGAGGTCGGCGATGACAGTCGGTGCCACAAAGTAACCAGCGCGATTTGTTGGCTGGCCACCTGCCACGATGCGAGCATGTGAAGGCGTGCGGGAGACAAAGCCATTGACGCGCTCAAACTGTGATGCGTTATTAACTGGACCAACGATGACATCTTCATCTGGCATACCCATGCCGATGTGGTTGGTCGCCTGATCTGCAAGTAACTTCACCATCTCTTCATAGACGCCTTCTTGCACAATAACGCGAGTTGCGGCGGTGCAATCCTGGCCTGAGTTGAAGTAACCAGCGAGGGCAATACCTTCAGCTGCCGCTTGTAGATCAGCATCGTTAAAGACAACAACGGGTGCTTTGCCACCAAGTTCAAGGTGAACGCGCTTGAGTGATTTAGCCGCAGCCCCTGCAACTTCCATACCTGCCCGCACCGATCCTGTTACTGAAACCATCGCAGGAGTTGGGTGATCAACGAGCGCAGCACCTGTTGCGCGCTCTCCGGCAATCAC
>CAZHPQ010000025.1:0-14025 GCA_964533845.1 uncultured Candidatus Planktophila sp. | reverse complement strand
CTTTTCTCTCTTCATTTATTTTTATTCCCGCATCTGCGGCCAATACTCCAGTGGTTCGAATTACTGATAAGCCACACCTAAATTCAGATGGTTCTTTGCGCAAGAATAATTTTGCCAAGTCCCTTCTTCCAGCTGGAAAGCTGGGCAGACTTATCTTCACGCCGCCAAACACTTCTAAAACATATGTTGTTGATGCAGCGCTCATTGATGAAGTTCAAAGACTTGCGCTGAGTGATTCTGAAGAAGTCACACCAGAAGCGGTTATTGCTGCCGAGAATTGGTTATACCGATTGAAGATAGGAAGCGCCGATAACAAAGTTGTTGCTCTTCCTTATGGCAACCCCGATGAAAAATTGTTAAGGCGGATTGCTCCCAGCGAGCTGATTTTCTATACAAAATACGCGCAAAGTAAGCTGGAAAGTTATCTCGAGCGCCCAGTGCTTGCCCAGAATGGTTGGGCTACCGGAGCTTCCAGGCTTAGCAATGAATTTATCGACGATTACACAGAAAATCGTAGGTTGCTAACTGGCCTCAATACTTTAACTACGGCGGCAGAACTAGTTGATCTCCGAGCACGATTAGCTATTCCATTAAACCCGAAGTTAACACAGAAAGAACGTGCCTACTTTACCTATGACAACAATAAGGCTGTCGCAGCACTTTCTGAGAAGTTAAAAGTAACTGCTGGTCGATATCAAATTACATCGAGCAGCGCCAAGCTTCCAATCACGCTGGTCAATAACTTAGATACCGCATCTGTGGTTAGTGTTTCATTGATACCTATGAACTCGCGTATCCAGATTGAGAATGTCAACAACATTACCTTGGCGCCAAAATCACGTCAGCAGATACTTGTCCCAGTCGACGTGATTGCACCTGGTTCAACGTTAGTTCTGGCACAGTTCATTAACTCAAAGGGTCTGCTTGTTGGCCAAGTCTCAAAGCTTGAACTGAATGCAACCATTATCGATTCGCGTGTTGCATGGTTTACAACTGCGGCTGCCGTTCTACTCTTCTTAGGTGCGATAACTCAATCTGTCCGCCGCATCCGAAGGAGTCGTAGTGAAAAATAACGAACTCTTCCGCGCTTCGGGGATTATGGCCGTTGGCACCATTCTTTCTCGCATTACAGGTTTTATCCGCGCACTTCTTGCTGTTGCAGTTCTTGGTACCGCACTTCTTGCCGATACCTACAACGTGGCAAATACCATGCCCAATATTCTCTACAACTTGCTTGTTGGTGGAGCGCTCACCGCAATCTTTGTCCCGCAATTAGTTCGTTCGTTCGACGATGAAGATGGTGGACACGGTTTTGCATCCCGTTTAGTTACAACAATTTCAGGAATTCTTCTGGCGCTCGTTGCAATCGGAGTTATCTTTGCGCCAGCACTCGTCAGAATCTATGCCCCTGAATTTTCAACGCCGGGCTTTGAAACTGAGCGTGAAATCGCCATTGCTTTTACTCGTTACTGCCTTCCACAAATTTTCTTCCTTGGCCTCTTCACAATGCTCGGTCAGGTTGCCAATGCGCGTGGATCCTTCGCGCCTCTTATGTGGGCGCCAATCGCCAATAACTTAGTTGTCATCGTCGTCTTTGCAGCTATCTTGGCTTTCCAGCACACCATCACCATCGATTCAATTACTGATTTCCAGGTGCAGCTTCTTGGTTGGGGAACAACGCTGGGCGTAGTGATTCAAGCGTTCATCTTGATCCCTGTTGTAAAGAGATCAGGAATTCAGCTTCGTTTAAATTTTGGAATCAAAGGTCTTGGTAAATCATTTGGTTTAGCTGGCTGGACCTTGCTCTATGTACTAATTTCGCAGTTGGGTTACTTGGTCACAGTTAACGTTGCCACCAGCGCTGCGGTGCGAAGTGCGCAAGCTGGAATTGAAACAGGGGTTGGTTTTACACCGTATACAAGCGCCTACTACATCATGTTGCTGCCTTATTCGATTGTCACTATCTCTATCGTGACAGCGCTCTTACCGCATCTTTCAAAGTTGGCAATCGCTAAAGAGTTTGAAGAAGTCCGCAAGCAGTTAATTCGCGCTATTCGTATGGTGGGCGTTGTGACAGTGCCGAGCGCGGTTGCGCTCTTGCTCTTTGGGCCACTGATGACCGAAGTTCTTTATATGGGAATTAGCCTTGAAGATTCGAGATACATCGGTTTTGTATTGTCCGCACTCAGCTTAGGTTTAGTTGCATTCTCAATTAACTTAATTCTTATCCGTGGCTTTAACGCCTTTGAAGACACAAAGACTCAAGTTACTTCAATTATCATCATCAACGCCATCTCGGTTGCTCTTTCTTATATCTTCTTAGCAACTCTTGATAGCAATTGGGTTACCGTCGGTCTTGGCGTAGCTTTCTCGATTAGCTACATCGTCGGTTTATTCATCACCATTTCATTGCTGAAAAAGCATGTGGGGCGCTTACAAGTCTCTGAATTTGCAGGACAGCATGGTCGCCTCTTTGCAGCTTCACTCCTTGGAATGTTGCCATTCTTCGCTATCGCTCAATACTTTGGCTGGGCATATGAAGAGACAACTCTGACAATTCGCGCGCTCCGACTCTTCGCTCTCCTTCTCGGCAGTGGTTTGGCATATCTGCTTTGCGCGCGTGCACTTAAAGTGAGTGAAATCGCAGGGTTGCGTGCCTTCGCCACGCAAGTATGGAAGCGTGCTCGTAAGAAGTAAGAAGTGCACACGCGGTACTCTGCGCACATGAGCACTGAAGTACGCGAACTCGTCATTGTTGGATCAGGTCCTGCAGGTTACACAGCAGCCATCTACGCCGCCCGCGCTCAGCTCAATCCAGTTGTTTATGAAGGTTCAGTCACCGCAGGTGGCGCACTGATGAATACAACCGAAGTTGAAAACTTTCCAGGATTTATCGATGGAATCATGGGGCCAGATCTCATGGATAACATGCGTAAACAATCAAAGCGATTTGGCGCCGAACTTATAACCGACGATGTTGTCGAAATGGATTTAACTGGCGATATCAAAATTGTTAAAGATGGTTCAGGAAATACCGTTAAGGCGCGCGCTGTCATCCTCGCAATGGGCTCTGCCTATCGCGAGATTGGTTTAGAGAACGAAAAGCGCCTATCTGGCCGCGGTGTCTCATGGTGTGCAACCTGTGATGGTTTCTTCTTCCGCGATCAAACAATTGCAGTCGTTGGTGGTGGAGATTCAGCAGTTGAAGAAGCAACCTTCTTAACAAAGTTTGCATCTAAGGTTGTCTTGATTCACCGCCGCGGCGAACTTCGCGCCTCAAAGATTATGCAAGATCGCGCACTTACCAACCCAAAGATTGAGATGCTTTGGCACACTGAAGTCACCGATGTGTTGGGTGCAGATAAAGTAGAAGCGCTCCAGCTTCGCAATACGCAGACTGGTGAAGTTACGCAGCGCGATTTCACAGGTCTTTTTGTCGCTATCGGGCATATTCCACGCTCTGAACTTGTTACATCTTCTGTAACTCTCGATAACGAGGGTTATGTAAAGGTCGAAGGTCGCTCAACGCGAACTAACCTTGCCGGCGTCTTTGCTTGTGGCGATTTGGTGGATCACACCTATCGCCAAGCAATTACAGCTGCAGGTTCTGGTTGCCAAGCGGCGTTAGACGCTGAAAAATTCTTATCCCACTAGTAACCTAACCAAGTTGATAACGAGAATAGATAAATAGGAGTAAAAATGAGCGCACCAACTAAGGTCACAGCAGCAGATTTCGATCAGGTAGTCCTCAAGAGCAGCACGCCAGTGCTCGTGGATTTCTGGGCTGAATGGTGCGGACCTTGCCGCGCAATCGCTCCAATTCTCGATGATATTGCCGCCGAACACGGCGATAAGTTGAAGATCGTCAAGCTCAACACTGACGAAGAATCAGCAATCGCCATTAAGTACGGAGTTACATCTATTCCAATGCTTAACGTCTACGTTAACGGTGAAGTTGTAAAGACAATTATTGGCGCAAAGCCAAAGCCTGCTCTTCTTAAAGAGCTCGAAGGATTCATTTAATTCAACAACCCTTGCGGGTTAATGGGATTACTAATCTATGAAAGAGATGTCTCCTGATGAGATCCGCTCTTTCCAACAAGAACGCGGGTTGCATGTCACCGGCGAACTCAATGAAGCAACTCTGCGTGCACTCGATGAAGCGCGCTGGAAGCTAGGCGATCGCTCGCTTCATTTACAGCCATCTCCGATGATGCGTGGAGATGACGTTGCAGCGCTGCAATCTCGTCTTACTGAGATGGGTTTTAATTGTGGTCGCGTTGATGGAATCTTTGGTGAGATCACTGAATCTGCCGTAAAAGAGTTTCAAAAATCTGTAGGCGTTAAGGTTGATGGTAAATGTGGTCCTGCCACAATCATCGCGTTATTGCGCCTTACCAAGATAGTTTCAGGTGGTGCACCTGCCGCTCTTCGTGAAAGTGCGGCACAGAAAAATCGCGGTCCAGCTCTTGCCAATAAAGTAATCGTTCTTGATCCAGGTTCAGAAAACCACGAAGCAGAGATTGTCTATGACATTGCACAGCGCCTAGAAGGTCGCTTGCTCGCACTTGGCGCTAGCGTCTTTCTTACTCGCGGAACTCAGAACAATCCAAGTGAAGCTGAGCGAATCTCATTCACTAATAAGAGCAGTGCAGATCTTTTGATTTCATTGCATGTAGATCACCACAAGAACCCGCAAGCTCGCGGCGTTGCCACCTTCTTTTATGGCAGCGATCAACATGGAATTCACTCCATTGTGGGCGAAAAGTTTGCCTCGTTGGTTCAGCGCGAGATCTGTGCCCGTACCGATTTCATCAACTGTCGAACTCACGCAAAAACTTGGGATTCTCTCCGTCTGACAAAAGCGCCAGCAGTCCGTGTTGATCTTGGTTATTCCAGCAATGAAAGCGATGCCGCCCGCCTTTCTCAAGCAGACTTTCGCGACACCATTGCTGAAAGTTTTGTTATTGCAATCCAGCGCCTCTATTTAGCTGCTGAAGATGATGCAAAGACTGGAACTTTACGTATTTCAGACCTGCGTAATGCAGGTATCCGTCGCTAAATCCATCACAACCACTGACGCCCATATGGGAGACTTCTCCTCATGTCCGACATTTCAATTCGCTATCAGACCGGTGCTCCGCAGAATCTCGAAAAGAGATTTGCCACACGAGCCGCCGGAATGTTGCCATCTGAAATTCGTGCGCTCTTCGCAGTTGCTTCCCGCCCAGAGATAGTTTCACTCGCTGGTGGAATGCCAAATCTCTCCGCTCTTCCCATGGAGATGATGGCTGGCGTTGTTAACCAACTAATTCTCACCAACGGATCAGAAGCTCTGCAATACGGCAGTGGTCAAGGACATCCAAAGCTTCGCGAACAGATCTGCGATGTGATGGCGCTCGAAGGAATTCGCGCTAACCCTGACGATGTTGTTGTAACAACCGGTTCACAGCAAGCACTTGATTTAATTTCTCGTATCTTTATCGATCCAGGTGATGTTGTATTAGTTGAAGCGCCTTCTTATGTCGGAGCTCTCGGAACATTTCGCCAATACGAAGCATCTGTAGTTCATGTCGAGATGGATCATGATGGCCTAATTCCTGATTCACTACGTGCTGCTATCAAGAGCGTGCGCGCTGCCGGTCGCAAGATTAAATTCCTATATTTGATTCCTAATTACCAGAATCCAACTGGCGTCTGTCTCCCAGCTGATCGCCGCACTGAAATCCTTAATATCTGCCGCGAAGAAGAGATCTTCGTTGTTGAAGATAACCCTTATGGGCTCCTTGGTTTTGATAAGCCATCACCGAATGCGATGCGCGCAGAAGATTCTGAGAACGTTATCTATCTCGGTTCATTTTCAAAGACAATCGCATCTGGCCTACGTGTCGGCTGGGCGCTAGTACCGCAATCACTTAAAGATAAGTTAGTAATTGCCTCCGAATCTTCAATTTTATGTCCTTCAAACTTCACACAGCTCACAATCTCTAGTTATTTGGCCGATCAACCATGGCGCGATCAGATCGCAAGTTTCTGCGAGCTCTATAAGGTGCGCCGCGATGCAATGCTTGAAACCCTTGAAGAGCACTTCCCGCAGGAAGCAACATGGACAAAGCCTGGTGGGGGTTTCTATGTTTGGGTTAATTTGCCTCCAGAGATTGATACCAAAGCGTTGATGCCGAAGGCGATTGTTGCCAAGGTTGCCTTTGTTCCAGGAAATGCATTCTATGCAGATGGTCTTGGCTCTTGGTCGATGCGTCTTTCATATTGCCACCCAACTCCAGAGCGAATTCGCGAAGGCGTCAAGGCTCTCGGTGGAGTTATCAAGCAAGAGATGAAGCGTCGCGGAACCGCGCTTAATTAATTCGCTTTAGCCTTCGATTAAATCAACGATACGTTGTAAATCTTCGTTTCCTGAAAACTCAATCACGATCTTGCCTTTGCCGGTTCCCGCCTGCACAGTAACTCGGGTATCGAGGTAATCACTCAAAACTTCTGCAGCTGCAAGGCCTGCTCCTGATACACCCTTAGTCCCCGCCTTTTTGGAGGATTTACTTGTCGCAGGCTTAAGGGTTGTAATGATCTCCTCAACCGCGCGAACGCTGAGGTTTTCAGCAACGATCCGAGAAGCTAACTTTTCAATCTCTGCGGCATCAGTTAACGATAAGAGCGCACGAGCATGCCCTGCAGAGATAACTCCTGCTGCAACTTTACGTTGCACAGAATCTGGCAAGTTAAGTAAGCGGATTGTGTTTGAGATCAGTGGTCGTGAACGCCCTAATTTGAGAGCGAGTTCATCATGTGTGCAGCCAAAATCGCTCAATAGTTGAGCATATGCAGCCCCTTCCTCGAGAGGATTAAGTTCACTGCGGTGGATATTTTCAATGAGCGCTTCGCGAAGTAGTTCGTTATCTGGGGTCTGTCGAATAATGACAGGAATGCTTGTAAAACCCGCAATCTTTGCAGCGCGGAAGCGGCGCTCGCCCATGATCAATTCATATTTGTTTTCAGCAACTTTACGTACTACTGGTGGTTGCAAAATTCCGATTGATTTAATTGAAGCAACGAGCTCTGCCATCGCCTCTTCATTAAAGACAGTACGAGGTTGACGTGGGTTTGGAGAAATCTGTGAAACCGGAACTTCATTCTGTTGCGCAACTTCTGTGCCAGCAACTGTGAGTGAAGTTGGAATGAGTGAATCAAGGTTGGTGCCGAGCCCGCCGCGCTTAGTTGCCATTATGCGATACCGCCTTTGTAATTAATGCTGACAACATTGGAATCAAAAACAACATCTTTGGGCTTTCCGCGTTCTGCAATTTCGCGGGCAACCTGCATATAAGCGATTGCTCCTGGCGATAGCGGGTCGTATGTCATCACGGTCTGGTTATATGAAGGTGCCTCTGAAACACGAACTGCACGTGGAATCGGGATATCAATTAACTCATTGGGAAAATGTGAACGAACATTTGCTGCAACATCATTTGATAGTCGTGTGCGTGAATCAAACATAGTTAAGACAATCGTAGAAAGATTTAGGTTTGGGTTTAAGCGTTTCTTCACAACCGAATAAGTTTCAAGTAGTTGAGATAAACCTTCGAGTGCGTAGTACTCAGTTTGAATAGGGATCAATAACTCTTTCGAAGCAGCAAATGCATTAATTGTTAATAGGCCAAGTGATGGTGGGCAATCGATAAAGATGTAATCGTAATTTGCGCTGACCTCATCGATTGCAGCTTTCAACTGTAACTCTCGTGCAACCATTGAAACTAAATTAATTTCTGCATTCGCAAGTGATGTATTTGATGAAACACAATCAAGGACAGGAAAGCCTGAAACTTTCTTAATTACTTCAGGCATCGCAGCGCTGCCCATGAGAACTTCATAGACACCGGCGCTATCACGATGTTCAACGCCGAGGGCGGTCGATGCATTGCCCTGTGGATCTAAATCGATAACGAGGACTCGAAGGCCACCCATCGCCATTGCGGCTGCGATATTGACGGTGGTGGTGGTCTTACCGACCCCACCCTTCTGGTTGGCAACGGTAAAGATCCTGGTAGAGGCTGGCTTTGCCATCGCCTCTTTGAGGCGGCGGACCCCCACTACCTTCGCGGGTGTTTCACGTGAAACTTCGTCAGCCATAGACGAATCTAAGCACCTTTGCGCAGCTCGACTATGCGACCGAGCCCAATCCCCTCTAAATCAATCTCATGTAGGACGGCGTTCTTCACGCCCTCCATCTCGGCAGCTGCCGACTCCCCCTTCATGGCAAGGAGGGCGCCCCCAGTTTTGACCATATGCCAGCTCATTTTTTTGAGCTTCTCAAGCGGGGCGACAGCTCTGGCGGTGACAAAATCTGCGCTCTTTTTAACATCCTGGGCTCGTCCGCGGATGACTTCGATATCAAGGCCCTCGACAGCCTCCTTGAGAAATTCGACTCTACGCTCAAGGGGTTCGATTAAGGTAACCTTCAAATCAGGTCTGGCTAGGGCTACCACTATGCCGGGTAGACCCGCCCCTGAACCAATATCAAAGAGGGATGCCCCTTGCGGCAACAGCTTGGTCACCGGCAGGCAGTTAAAGATATGGCGATCCCAGATCCGCTCCCCTTCTCGGGGTCCGATGAGGCCGCGCTCAATGCCCGCGCTCGCCAGGAAGTCGGCAAATGCCCGGATTTGCGCTTGACGTTCTGGGAAGTAGCGGCCGACTAGCCCCTCTACTGTATGTTCCACGTGAAACAGGCTATGCCGGGTAGATGACTACGAAGCGGTTTGGATCTTCGCCATCTGATTCTGAGGTCAGCCCCAAGGTCTGGATTGTGTCGTGGATAATCTTGCGCTCAAAGGCGTTCATAGGCTCAAGCTTGATTGAGTTGCCAGTGGTCTTCGCCTCTTCCGCCATCTTCTCAGCTAAAGCGGTGAGTTCCTTGCGGCGGCCTGCGCGGAAGCTATCGATATCGAGCATCAAACGGCTGCGATCTCCGGTCGAGGTCTGAACCGCTAGGCGGGTCAACTCCTGGATAGCATCGAGAACTTCGCCATCTGGCCCAACAAGGTGGCGGAGCTTGCCGCCGACGATTGCAAGAGATGCGCGCCCATTTTCGACATCGATATCGATATCTCCATCGAGGTCTGCAATATCGAGCAGACCTTCGAGGTAATCGGCTGCGATATCGCCCTCTTCCTCAAGCTTTGCCACACTCTTTGGCGCCTTTGCCTCTTTTGGCTCGGTTGCTTCTACAGTCTCAGTAGCTTCTGACATTTAATGTCCCCTTTATGGTGATTAAAAAGTTTTTGTTAGTAATTGTCCGTTATTTCTTCTTCTTTTTCTTCTTCGGCTGCTTTCGTTGGCCTTGAACCTCAGGTTGTTGCTCTTCGGTCTGGTCAATCTCATTGGTTGCCCCCGCTTTAGCGTCGAGCTTGTTCTTTGCGGCGCGCTTTCGCTGCAGCTCTTCATACGCCGGAGATCCTGGCGTTGGGTTTCGCTTAATGACGTAGTACTGCTGTCCCCATGTCCACAAGTTTGTCGTCGACCAGTAAATCAAAACTCCGACTGGGAAGTTAACACCTGAGATAGCGAAAATTACTGGGAATGCATACAACATAATTTTTTGTTGCTGCAACATCATATTGTTGCTTGCATCCATCTTTGGCATGCCCTTAACCATCAACTGACGCTGTGTTGTAAACGTTGTCGCTGACATAAAGATAATTAGAAGAACAGTAACAATCTTCACTGTTGTATCGGGAGAGCCTAAGAATGTCTGCGAAATCTTTGCGCCAAAGAATGTTGCTTGTGCTGCTGAATCTAAGTACTCACCTTTAAGGAACCCGCGTGCGATTGGCGCTGATACACCTTCATCGGTCTTTGCTGCGATTCCATTAAGGACCGTAAAGAGAGCGAAGAAGATTGGGGCTTGCGCAAGAATTGGAAAACATGATGCAAGTGGGTTGGTCTTATGCTCTTTGTAGAGCTTCATCATCTCTTCTGATTGCTTCTGGCGATCGTCCTTGTACTTCTTCTGAATCTCTTTCATCTGTGGCTGCAACGCGGTCAGTGCGCGCTGTGACTTAATCTGCTTAACAAAGAGTGGGATGAGAATGATTCGAATAAGAACTACGAGTCCCATGATTGAGAGAGTCCATGTCACACCAGAATCTGTTCCAAATATCGGTGTTAGACCTTTATGGATAAGGACAATAACTCCGGATACGAAGTTATAGAGAGGATCGAGAATAAAACCCATTAGAGAGCGCCCACCACTTCTTTTTTATCGCTCTTGCGAGCATCTGCAGAATCGAGATATTCATCAACGTAATCAACGCCTCCATGTGACCATGGGTTGCAGCGCATCAACCGCCATGCCGCCATGCCCACACCTTTAACGCCGTAGCGTCGAACTGCTGTGATCGCATAGTTAGAACATGATGGGTAATACTTACAACGCGGTGAAGATACAGATGAGAATGCTTGGTAGATGCGCACAGGAATTGCAAGAAGTAGACGCATCATCGACTCGCCACCTTTGCACTCTTTGCGGAAAGTTTTGAGATAAGTTCAGAAATTTCAGAGGTGATGTTTTTATCGCCATCTTGTTTCAGTGCGCGGATAACTAAAAGTGAGCCGGTTGGAAGGGTAGAAATAATTGGCGCAACCGCGTGGCGAATTTTTCGAGCTAGGCGATGGCGAGCAACAGATCCGCCGACAGATTTATTAATGATGAGTCCACATTTGGCCGAGTCATTATTTGTGACAGGTGAGATGTAGAGATATCCAACAAAATGTTCAGTGGTAACTCGAACCCCGCTCTTTGTAGCGCGAGCGAAATCAGAGCTTGCAGTTAAACGTGCGCTTTGAGCAAGCACGAATATGCCTTAGCTGCTCTTAACCTTACGCAGAGAGCTTTGCGCGGCCCTTAGCGCGGCGAGCAGAGAGAACTGCGCGTCCTGCACGGGTAGCCATGCGGGCGCGGAAGCCATGCTTCTTGGCGCGGCGACGCGTATTTGGCTGGAAGGTGCGCTTTGTCATGAGAACTCCAAAATCTGTGAGGCGCGCTTGCGCCTGGTGCGGTTGATCGGTTTAGAAATACGGGGGAAGCAAGGAGGCAACAGTACGGATGTGGATAGCCGCCGGTCAAACTCGCCGATTTGCCCCTCCTGGACCCTAAAGGTGTGGATAACCACTTGCTATTTAGCCAAATGGGGTCTACTTTGCGGGTTCTCCACAGGCATCCGTCGAAATCGGTCTGATTTAGAGGCTAAACCCCTACTTTAGACCACAGCCTGTGGATAACTTTGTGGATAGACCTGGGGGCTAAAAATGGCAGTTGTAGACATTGAACTGTCCGAGCTTTGGGGCCGCGTTGTAGACCATGTCTCAGCCGGCGAACCTCAGCATCGCGCCTTTCTAGCGATGACTAAGCCTTTAGGTCTTCTACAAAAGGAAGGTGGGGCCACCAGCCTTCTGGTCGCTGCCCCAAATGCCTTCGCAAAAGATGTTCTCGAGTCCCGTCTTCGCACAATTGTTAACGAAGTCCTCACCACTGAGCTCGGTGAAAAAGCCAATATCGCTGTGATGGTCGATGAAACCATCGAACTCGAAGATCTACCAGCGCCAACTGTCACTATCGAAACCGTTGCTGCTCGACCAGGTACAGGTCGCGAAGAAGAGACGGTCCGTAAATCAGATGAGCCATCGCAATTAAATGCGCGCTACATCTTTGAAACTTTTGTTATCGGTGCATCAAATCGCTTTGCACATGCCGCAGCTGTAGCGGTGGCTGAAGCGCCAGCTAAGGCATACAACCCGCTCTTTATCTACGGCGAATCTGGTTTGGGTAAGACTCACTTGCTTCACGCAATCGGTGCTTACGCCAAAGAGTTATATGGCAATGTGCGTGTGCGCTATGTATCTTCTGAAGAATTTACTAACGACTTCATCAACTCAATCCGTGACGATAAAGCTACTGCTTTTCAGCGCCGATATCGTGATCTAGATATCTTGCTTGTTGATGATATTCAATTCCTTGAAAATAAAGAGCGCACCCAGGAAGAGTTCTTCCACACTTTCAACACTTTATATAACGCTAACAAACAGATTGTAATTTCATCAGACCGACCACCGAAGCAGTTAACTACTCTTGAAGATCGTCTCCGTTCTCGTTTCGAGTGGGGTTTGATTACTGATATCCAGCCGCCGGAACTTGAAACTCGTATCGCCATCCTTCGTAAAAAGGCTGCGCAAGATAAATTAAATGCTCCTGATGATGTGCTTGAATTTATCGCGAGTAAAATCTCTACCAATATCCGCGAGCTTGAAGGTGCGCTAATTCGCGTTACCGCTTTTGCATCCTTAAACCGTCAAGTTGTGGATATGGGTCTTGCAGAAATTGTTCTTAAAGATTTGATTCCTAATGAATCAACATCTGAAATCACTGCGCCAACAATCATGGCTCAGACAGCGGCGTATTACAGCCTGACGATTGATGACCTTTGTGGAACGTCTCGCTCGCGCGCACTTGTTAATGCGCGCCAGATTGCGATGTATTTATGTCGTGAGCTCACCGAGCTCTCGTTGCCGAAAATCGGTCAAACATTTGGCGGCCGCGATCACACCACTGTGATGCATGCTGACCGAAAGATCCGCGAACTCATGGCTGAGCGCCGTTCGATCTATAACCAGGTTAACGAGCTCACCACCCGTATTAAGCAGCAGATGAGTTAACGGCAGATTTACGCTTATTTGTCCGTTTTCACCCTCTTTACCCCCAAGGTGGGGATAACTTGTGGATAACTGTGGATAGATCAAGGATTTCTGTGGGTAATTAAGTAAGAAGGAGTGAAAGGGGAGAAACGATGAAGTTAGCGCACAGCTCTACCCACACCTTTTCTCCACTTACCCACATCCTCGCGCAGTTAAATAAAGGTTCTGACCTGCTCTTTTCTTACCTTTCCACAGTTTTCACATCCAGTTACTACTACTACCTTTATATATACAAAAACCGTTTCCAAGCGGACCGTCCACAAATTACAGTTCTACTACATCAAAACACCTACATGAGTGCGAGGGCTACGGCGTGAAATTTATAGTTGATCAACAATCACTGACAGATGGAGTGAACTGGGTTTCGCGCTCACTCTCATCACGCCCAATTAAAACCGAACTACTTGGAATCAAAATAGATGCAACTGGTGATGAAGTACTTCTTAGCGGCTCTGACCTTGAAACATCAAGTAAATCTTCTTTTAAAGCAGATATCCTCGAAAAAGGCGCAGTTTTAGTTCCCGGAAAGCTGCTCGCTGAAATCTCGCGCTCACTTCCAAATAAACCAATCACTATCACCCTCGATGGCTCTCGAGTCCTTGTTACATCAGGCTCTGCAAAATTTACTCTACCTACACTTTCACTTTCTGAATACCCGAACCTTCCAGAGCTTCCTGAAACAACTGGTTCAGTTGCTAGCGACACTTTCGCAACAGCTGTGGCGCAGGTTGCAATCGCTGCCGGCCGCGATGATTCACTCCCAACACTTACTGGTGTCCATGTTGAGATAAATGAAGAGACAATCACACTCGCTGCCACAGATCGCTACCGTTTAGCTGTCCGTGAATTTACTTGGAACCCAGCAACACCAGGATTTTCAACATCGGCGTTGATGCGCGCTCGCACACTTGCAGATGCAGCGAAATCACTTGTTGGTACAAAGAACGTTTCCCTTTCATTCGCACCAAGTACTTCCCATGATCGCCTCGCAGGTTTTTCTGGCGATGGTAAATCAATGACTTCACGTATGCTGGATGGAACCTTCCCTCCTTACCGTCACCTACTTCCTACCGAAACTGCCACAACTGCAGTTGTTGAAGTAGCCCCATTTTTAGATTCTGTGCGTCGTGTAGCGCTCGTTACCGATAAAACTGTTCCGCTTCGCCTTGAGTTTAAAGATGGCGGTGTATCACTTGAAGCAGGAGCCGGCGAAGAAGCACAAGCAACTGAAACCATTGATGTACTACTTAATGGCGAACCAAT
>CAZHPQ010000024.1:7624-14714 GCA_964533845.1 uncultured Candidatus Planktophila sp. | reverse complement strand
TGCGCCTGATTCGTGCCTGCCTGCAAAGTCGAAAGTAACGCCAGAGATTTTTCTTGGACTTTTTCGGTGAAGTTTTCAACAACTTCTAGCGCAACATCGGCCTCCAGGAGAGCAGATTTGATATCTGCAATAGCAGTATCAATATCTTTCTCAGAAATCTTGCCTCGAGAGCGCAGCGCCCCGAAGGCGCCGGCAAACTTGCTAGAGAGTGAATCAAACATAAGAAGTGCAGTCTACTTCAGAGCCAAGCGCAATCTCTCTGCTACTTCATGAGCCCTTTCTGGCGTAAGTGGCCCCCCATTAATCTCTGTGACATACAAGGTATCGATAGCTTCTGCGCCAAGTGTTGTAACGATTGCTGAGCGGATATCGATATTGCTCTTTGTGATTGTGTCCCCAATTCCAAAGAGAAGAGCGGGTCTATCGTGGCTGCGTACTTCAATAATCGTCGCATCCGTTGCTGCATCGAGGAAAGTCTCCACGACGGGCGCTGGCACTGGGATTGTGGGCAGTTGCGCATAAGCCTCAATACGATCTGCGATTCTCTGTGCTAACGAACTCTTGCTGGCTAGTGCGTCACTGAGTTCTCGATGCAGGATCTTCTCTGTGAGTGCTGGAGCATGTGGGTCAGGAATGACAATCCATTCCATGACAGCAGATGCTCCATGTGATTTAGTTCGAGCAGAACGCACATTGAGTCGAAGGAGATTGAGCACGCCAGCGACAGTCGAAAGCAGCCCAGGCTTATCGCTGACGACAATTTCAATTGCGTAGAGATTTCCTCTGTCATCAATGGTGACAGTCAACTCTCCTATTTCAGCCTTTGTTCTCTGCTCAGGACTCAACTCTGGTTGAGGCGCGACCGTGTTATCAGTCAGAGCGCTCGTCACTCTGGCAACCAGGTCTGCAACAAGAGCTGCCTTCCAATCAGTCCAAGCCGCCCTTCCGGTTGCTTCCCCGTCAGCGATGCTCAGCGCATGCAATAGCTCAAGAGTCTGCAGATCTGGGATTACTTCAAGAACTGATGCAATCGTTGCCGGATCATCTAGATCGCGTCTTGTTGCTGTCGCTGAAAGCAGTAAGTGCTGCTTCACAAGTATCTTGATAACGGCGATATCTGATTCAGAGAAACCGATACGTGCCGCAATCGGAGCAATGAGTCGTTCACCGCGTTCGGAATGATCTTCCTCGCTCCCTTTTCCAATGTCATGGAAGAGAGCGCTAAATAACAGTAAGTCAGGTCTATGTACTTGTCGCGTGAGAGCCGCTGCATGAACTGCCGTTTCAACCATATGCCTATCGACAGTATGTCTATGTAAAACATTGCGCTGAGGTAGTGAGCGAACGCTCTTCCACTCGGGAATCCAATGAAAAATAATCTCCTCTTGGTCTAGCGCTTCAAAGATCTGAACCATGGCAGAACCTGCACCGATTAAGGAGATGAGATTTTCACGCGCTTCCCGTGGCCAAGGGTTGGGAAGCGCACCGATGCCTTTATCTAAACTTTCACCGAGTCGCACAAGCGAGTCCATTGAGATTGGCAGGCCAAGCTGTGCGGCAGCCGAGGCAGCCCTTAAGCCAATTACCGGATCAAGTGCAAAATCTGCATCTGGGTTAATTACCACTTCGCGATTTGAAACTGAGATATCGCGCGAGATGGTTGTAGACCGAACCTTTTTGAGGAACCTGCCCGCTCCATCTTTACCTTTATGTGCCAGGCGATACCAAGTGGAATCGAGGATGTAATCCACAGTTCGCGCTGCTTGCGCAACATCGCTCATTAAGAGGTCGGCATCTTGATAACCCAGAAGTTCTGCAACTTGATCCTGTTCTTGAAAGAACAATCTATCTTTGTCGCGCCCGCTCACTAGATGGAGCGCCTCGCGCACATTCGCCAGCAGTGATTCTGCGACGCTGATTTTTTCCATTGGTACTGCAATTGCATGAGATCGTTCGATCGCTCGTAACGCGGTGATATCTCGTAGCCCTCCGCGGGCTTCTTTCAAATCTGGCTCGAGCAGATAGGCCAATTCGCCTGCTCTCTGATGGCGCTCTAAGAGAGATGCTTGAAGCTGCGGTAGGCGAGTTTTGGAGTTTTTGCGCCATGATTCTAAAGAGTCCACTTGAACGGCTGCTACTAAATCAGCGCTGCCGCACACTAACCGAATATCAAGAAGGCCAAGCGCCACCTTTAAATCTGACTCTGCGGCCTCTCGCATTTCAGAGCGGGTTCGAACCGAGTGATCGACTTTGATGGCACGCCCTGAAATCTTCTCATCCCAGAGCGGATAAAGGATTTTGTTGACTAGCTCTGATAACTCCTGTGCTCGATAAGAGCCAGAATGGATAATGACAATATCTAAATCTGAACCTGGAGATAGTTCGCCGCGGCCGAAACCTCCGACCGCGGCGATAGCTACCTCGAGTGGATGAGCGCCACTTTTTTCGAATAGAGATGTAAGAAGTCGATCGCCCTCGTTTGATCGAGCTCGTCTCTCTCTAGTTCCCATGGTGCGCATCCTATTTTCTTTAAATCGCGTCAGGACCCTTCTCGCCAGTACGAACGCGAACTACTTGATCTACAGGAGTCGTCCAGACTTTTCCGTCTCCGATAGAACCTGTTGATGCAGCTTTGACAATGACATCGACTACTGAGTTAGCGTCCTTATCATCGACAAGTACTTCCAGGCGAACCTTTGGTACCAGGTCAACTGTGTATTCAGCGCCACGGTAGACCTCTGTATGTCCACGCTGACGTCCGAAGCCACTTGCTTCCGAGACTGTCATACCGGTGATTCCGGCAGCTTGAAGGGCATCCTTCACATCATCTAACTTAAACGGTTTGAGAATTGCAGTAATTAACTTCATCTCTATGCCCCCTTTGAAGCGCCGGAGACGCTTCCTTGTGTGTTATCAGTGAGTTCGTAGCCTCGTTCTGCATGAACTGCCAGATCGATTCCTGAGATTTCATCATCCTTTGAGATGCGGAATCCCATCACCAAGTCAATTACCTTAGCGATGATGAGAGTCATAATGAATGAGTAAGCAAGGACAGCAACAACGCCTGTGATCTGCTTTACAAGCTGCTCAGTGCCTCCCCCGTTGAATATACCTACTTCAACTCCAACAAATCCGATCATCACTGTTCCGACAATGCCGCCAACAAGGTGCACTGCAACTACATCGAGTGAATCATCGAATCCGAAGCGAAATTTGAGTCCTACCGACATTGCGCAGAGCGCACCGGCAACGACTCCGATTATGAGGGCGCCACTTGCAGTCACCGCAGCACATGCAGGAGTGATTGCAACAAGTCCGGCAACAACACCAGATGCTGCGCCCAGGCTTGTTGCGTGGCCGTCACGCACTTTCTCTACAACTAGCCATGCAAGTACAGCAGCTGCTGTTGCTCCAATGGTGTTAAGAAGTGCAAGACCTGCAGTTCCATTTGATGCAACTGCAGAACCTGCGTTGAAACCAAACCATCCAAACCATAGAAGAGCTGCGCCCAACATTACAAGCGGAAGGTTGTGTGGTCTCATTGGGGATCTTCCAAACCCAACTCGCTTTCCTAGAATTATTGCAACTGCTAGACCTGCAGCACCAGCGTTAATGTGAACAGCGGTACCTCCAGCAAAGTCGATAGCTCCTAAATCGTTAGCTATCCATCCACCAGTCTCTGCAACAAAATCATCGAATGCGAATACCCAGTGTGCGACTGGGAAGTAGACGAGAGTTGCCCACACTCCAGCAAAGACCATCCAGGCTCCAAATTTCGCACGATCTGCAATCGAACCTGAGATAAGAGCGACAGTGATCGCTGCAAAAATTCCCTGGAATGCGATAAACACTGCCGCAGGAATTGTGCCGATGAGAGCGCCAGAGTTATCTAGCCCCTTTAAAAAGAGAAATTCAGTGACATCTCCGATGTAACCATTTCCACCTACAGAATCACCAAAGACCATCGAGAAACCAAAGATGATCCAAAGTGTAAAGACTACGGCGAGTGCGCCGAATGACATCATCATCATGTTAAGTACGCTCTTCACTCGGACCATGCCGCCATAAAAGAGTGCAAGACCTGGAATCATGAGCGTGACAAGGCCAGCGCTCATCATCATCCAGGCTGTATCACCTGCGTTGAGAACATCCATATTCATTCCAATCAAGAAAAGTACTGAACTCACCATTGAGATGGAATAAAGGTGCCGTCGCAGGGTTACAAGCAGTGGCGAGGCAGGTTAAGAAGCGGTCACAAAAAGGTGCGCTTTGTTACAAGTGAGTTACGCCCACGCCCAGAGCTAGGCGAGAAGTCCCTCGATATAGCTATCGGGCTCAAAGGCAGCGAAGTCACCTTGGCCTTCACCTGTGCCGATGAATTTGATGGGGATATCAAGCGCGCTCTCGATTGCTAGGGCAACTCCCCCACGTGCACTGCCATCGAGTTTGGTAACAATAAGACCAGTTACATCAACAGCTTCACTGAAAATCTTTGCTTGCGCCAATCCGTTCTGGCCAGTTGTTCCATCGATTACCAAAAGCACTTCAGTTATCGGAAGTACCTTTTCAACTACTCGTTTAACTTTGCCAAGCTCTGCCATTAAATCATTTTTGTTATGAAGGCGACCGGCTGTGTCAATGATGAGGTAGTCGCTCTTGAGATCCACTGCACGCCTTGCGCTATCAAAAGCTACAGCTGCAGGTTCTGCACCTTCTTTGCCACTTATAACTTCAACGTTGATGCGCTCTCCCCATGTTTGCAGTTGAGCAACTGCTGCAGCACGGAAGGTATCTGCAGCTCCCAGCACGACCGAATTTCCTAATGACTTAAGAGAAGTTGCCAACTTTGCAACAGATGTAGTTTTTCCGGTTCCATTAACACCCACAACCAGAATCACCTTCTGATTGCCACCCGATGCGAGTGCGCGTTCACGCGATGAAAGTTTGGAACGAAGAATCTCTTTGATTGCGCCTTCTGCATCATCACCGCGCATCTTCTTGGCAGCTTCTAGGAGTTCGCCCACAAGGTTGGGCCCTAAATCTGAGGCGAGCAGTTCAACCTCAATCTCTTTCCAATCAAGAGCAGATGCAGTTGAGGTGCCACGTACCTTGGCAATTAATCGATTGAAAAGACCCATGGCGAATCTAAAAGCTAAGCAGTTTCAGATTCACGCAAACGTTGCGAAATAACTTCAGTGACACCATCTCCGCGCATCGTTACGCCGTAGAGCGCATCTGCGATCTCCATGGTGCGCTTCTGGTGGGTAATGATGATGAGCTGAGAACTCTCGCGCAGCTCTTCGAGGATAGTAAGAAGGCGCCCAAGGTTTACATCATCGAGCGCTGCTTCGACTTCGTCGAGAACGTAGAACGGGCTTGGGCGTGACTTAAAGATTGCAACGAGCATCGCAACTGCTGTGAGTGATTTTTCTCCACCGGAGAGAAGTGAAAGTCGCTTGACTCTCTTTCCAGGTGGGCGAGCTTCAACATCCACACCGGTATTGAGCAAGTCATCGGGATTGGTAAGAATCAACTTTCCATCTCCGCCTGGGAAGAGACGAGCAAAGATATCTTTGAAGTGCTCTGCTACATCTTCGTAAGCTTCCATAAAGATCTGTTGAACGCGATCATCTACTTCCTTGATGATGTCGAGGAGATCCTTCTTTGTGCGCTTTAGGTCTTCTAGCTGTTCTGCCAAGAACTTGAGGCGTTCTTCTAGCGCGTTGTATTCCTCAAGCGCGAGTGGATTAATCTTTCCAAGAAGAGTTAGTGAACGTTCTGCCGAGGCAAGTCGCTTCTCTTGTTGATCGCGTCGATAAGGAATTAGCTCTGTGGCAACAATCTCGCCTGTTTCAGTTTCAATAAAGGTAGGAACATCGTTATTTGGACCGTACTCTCCAATGAGAGTAGGGATATCAATTCCAAGTTCTTCGACAGCCTTGGTCTGTAGCGCTTCAACGCGCATCCGTTGTTCGGCGCGAGCAATTTCATCTCGGTGCACACTTGATGTGAGTTGATCCAACTCTTGCGTCAGTTCACGGCTGCGTGAGCGAACTGTGAGGGTCTCACCTTCTCGCTCGGTGCGATTGGCTTCTAAGCGTTCACGTTCAGTTGAAGCCTTTGCAATAGAGCGTTCGATATGGATAAGTGCTTCATAAGCTGCTTCAGCTATTGCTTGTGAGATTACAGCGCCACGTGCACGAGCGCCGCGTCGCGAAACTGCGCGTTCTGATGCTTCACGTTCAGCTCGTGCAGAATCTTCTAGCGCCTGCGCACGCGCTGCAATTGAGGCAACTCGCTCTTCTGAAGTACGAACGGCAAGTCGCGCTTCAACTTCGGCAGTACGAGCGCTCGAAACCTGAATGCGAAGCGATTCGGCCTTCGAGTGGTCTGGTTCTGCAATATCTCCGTGTTGCTGTAGTTGATTTGATGCGATTGAGAGTTCATTCTCATCGCGCGCCTTGGCAGAAGTTGCATCGTTAATTGCAGTTGTTAAGCGATCTACTTCAGCGGTTGCCGACTTTATATTCTGACCGGATACAGCAAGTTGCTCGGTCAACGCTGCGATGCGGGCATCGGATTCGTTGAGCTTAGCTAGAGCTGCATCAAAGAGGTTCTGCTTGCCCTCAAGTTCAGTTGCTGCTGCTGAGATTTCAAACTTGAGGCGATCGCATGTGTGGGTGAGTTCTTCAAGCTTCTTCGCCAAATCGGTAATGAGCGCTTGAATCTCAATCAGGGAATTCGAAGATGCCGATCCTCCACGCGCACGCTGGGATGTCATGATGTCGCCATCACGGGTTACTACGGTGACACCACGATGCGTACCCAAGATGCTCTGAGCATCTCGTGGGTTCTCTGCGACGACTGTCTGCGACAGGAGTGCAGAAAGTAGCTCTGAGATCTGTGATGAACGGACATGGTTCAAAAGCGAAGTTAGGCCTATAGGAGTAGCCGGCGTTGAGTTCTGCCCCGGTTCGTAGACAAGAACATCTGCTTGACCGAGATTTTCACTCCGCAAAACAGTAAGCGCGCTGACAGCTGATGAGAGATCGCGAACCACAATTGCATCTGCAAGTTGTCCGAGAGCCGC
>CAZHPQ010000024.1:0-7524 GCA_964533845.1 uncultured Candidatus Planktophila sp. | reverse complement strand
CTTTCAAAATGAGAGTCCAGACCGAGTTCGCCAGCATCTGCATTGGCGATCTCCATCTCAAACTGCGCGTAATCTCGCTTTGCAGCATCGACCCGGCTTTGGGCCTCATCGCGCGCTGATGTCAATCGAGAAATCTCTTCAGTGATTGCTTCTAGGCGAGCTGCCAAAGATTTAATGTGGCCTTCCTGGCGAGCAGTGCCTTCTCTTTGATCAGCGAGTGCACGAAGAGCTGCAGCGATTTTGTCTTCTTCGCCCTTGAGCGCCGCCTCTGCTGCGGCTAAAGAGCTGCTCGAAGTTGCCAGTAAATTCTGCGCAGTGACTACATCAGCGCGCAACTGCGCTTCTTCGGCGCGAAGAGTCGCTGCCTCTTCTTCTAGAAGTTGTGGATCGCGCCCAGCGCTGCGCGCTTCCTCGGCTTCTTCAGCTAAGAATCGTGAGCGTTCCTGAGCAAGTGATTGGGTACCGCGGAACTTTTCGCGTAGCGCGCTTAATGAATAGAAATTTTCTTGTGCCTTGATTAGAAGTGGGCTTTCGAAGGCAGATTGTGCATCGAGCTCTTCTTCGCGTCGTCGAACTGATTCAAGCTCGCTTTCGACCAGAGATCTACGTTCACGCAGCGCATTTTCATCTGCAACTTCAGCATCGAGAGTCTTGGAGAGTGCGATGTAATCATCAGCGAGAAGACGGAGCTTGGCATCGCGTAAATCCGCCTGAATTGTCGCTGCCTTCTTGGCGACTTCGGCTTGCTTACCGAGAGGGCGCAGTTGTCTGCGGAGCTCAACAGTGAGGTCGTTGACGCGCGCCAGGTTAGCTTGCATTGAATCTAACTTGCGGATCGCCTTCTCTTTACGCTTGCGGTGTTTAAGGACTCCCGCTGCTTCCTCGATAAATCCTCGACGTTCTTCTGGCGTTGCCATCAAGATGGCATCAAGCTGACCTTGACCAACAATGACGTGCATTTCGCGACCAATGCCCGAGTCACTTAACAACTCTTGAATATCTAGAAGGCGAGATGCTTCGCCGTTAATCTGGTATTCGCTCTGACCGTTGCGGAAGAGGATGCGAGAAATTGTGACTTCCGTGTAATCAATAGGAAGTGCGCCATCGGTGTTGTCGATAGTGACTGCAACTTCTGCGCGGCCAAGTGGTGCGCGGCCAGAAGTTCCGGCGAAGATGACATCTTCCATCTTGCCACCGCGAAGTGACTTGGCGCCTTGTTCACCCATAACCCAGGTGAGCGCATCTACAACGTTTGATTTACCGGAACCATTTGGACCGACCACGCAGGTGATTCCAGGTTCAAGGCGAAGAGTGGTCGCTGATGCAAAGGATTTAAATCCTTTGAGGGTGAGCGACTTCAAATACACGCGGTAAACCTATCGGTAGGTGCGCCATTGGTATAAAAGCGACTCGTATCAAGTTGAACTTGAGGGTTTACTCTATTTCGCTACGTAAAATTTCAAAGGAAGCGCGAGCAGCTGACTGTTCGGCTTCTCGCTTACTTTTTCCCGAACCTTCTGCAATATGAGTACCACCTACAACAGCGATAGCGGTAAAACTCTTATCGTGATCTGGACCAGTTTCAGAGACCTGGTATTCCAGCGTTCCCTTTCCGAGGGAGGCGACTAATTCCTGTAGCGCTGTCTTTCCATCAAGTCCTGCACCTTTAGCCATCGCACTTTCAAGGGTTTCTTTGATGAGTTTATTTACGACGATAGATGTCTGCGCAAAACCAGATTCGAGATAAACCGCACCAATAAGCGCCTCGAGAGCGTCGGCTAAAAGTGAGTTCTTATCGCGGCCGTTAGTGACTTCTTCACCTTTGCCCAGACGGATGTACTGGCCCAGTTCAAGTGTTCGAGCGATATCTGCGAGCGCGCGCATATTCACGATTCCTGAGCGGAGCGGAGATAAGCGACTCTCATCTAAATCTGGGTACTTGATATAGAGCTCTTCGGTCACGATCAGTCCAAGAACTGAGTCGCCTAGGAATTCCAAGCGTTCATTTGTTGTGGAAATTCCTGTTTCATAGGCGAAAGACCTATGGGTAAATGCCAACTCGAGCACTTCAGGAGAGAGTTGAACTCCTAATTGCTCAAGGAGTTTTGAGTACAGATCAGACCTCGAGAACCTGACGGCGGTTATATGTTCCGCATGTTGGGCACGCTACGTGGTTGAGCTTTGGTTGCTGGCATTGCGCACAAGTTGAGATTGCTGCCGCTGTTGTCTTCCACATGCTGCGACGTGAACGTGTCTTCGAACGAGACATCTTTCGCTTTGGTACTGGCACGGTAATCGTCCTTAATCTTCAAAGGACCTTAGTGGGCCCTAAATCGCTATGGCGCTAAGTATCGCTTATTTCTCTTGATTGCCAAAATCGGCTGGTTTTTCAAGCAGGGAGGCCAGCCCTGACCAACGTGCATCGACCACCTCGTGGCCATGGCCATCCGGTAGGGACTCCCACTTTTCGCCGCAATCTGGACAGAGCCCCATGCACTCTTCATCGCAGAGCGGATTGACCGAAAGCGACAAAATTATTGAATCAATAATGGGAATCTCAAGGTTCATGAGATCGCCCTCCATCTGCAACTCATCTTCTGCATCTAGATCGACATCTTCATCCTCACGCCTTTTCTTGCGACCCTTTTCATTTGTTGGTTCGTAGCGATAGAGCTCTTGAATCTTTCTATCGATCACTTGCTCAACCGGGTCGAGGCAGCGAATGCACTCACCATGCGCAACGGCATAAATTTCGGCGCTGAGCAACACGCCTTCTGTGACTGATTCCAAACGGATATCAGCCTCAATAACATCGCCTTCCGGAACTCCGATGAGCGGAACGCCGATACGTACTGGCGCCTCGATATCGAGCTCATACTCTTTCATCTCACCTGCGCGTCGCGGGAGTTCGTGGGTATTGAGAATAAATGTATTTGTCTTCATAGGTATGCCTACAAGTGCGCGCTAGTCCTCAGCGTTAAGTTGTGAGAGGACATCCTTATCGTTGGCCCCCTCGAGACGTTCGCGCCCACGGGCAACAGCTTCCATGGTCTTGTTAAGAATTACTTCAAGGGTCGCTAGTCGGCCATCGATATATGCCTCTACCTCTTCGCGCTCTTGCGCGGCTAGATCTCGTGCATCATCAAGGATTCGCTTTGCTTCATCACGAGCAGCTTGAACGATAGAGGTCTGCTCGACCATGCGAGCAACATCTTCACGCGCAGTTGCAATCATCGCTTCGGCGCTAGAGCGACCTTCTTCGATAATTTGGTCGCGTTGAGTCAGGATGCCTTCTGCTTGCGAAAGATCAGCAGGAAGAAGATCGCGCGCACCCTCGAGGACTTCGAGCATCTCACCGCGGTGTACAACACAGGAAGCCGAAAGCGGAACGCCGCGGGCTTCTTCGACGATTGCTATCGCTGTATTGAGCTTTTCAATCGAATCCATAGTCATCGTGATTCTCCTGCTCGTGCTTTGAGGGCGGTATTGACGTTGGCTGGAACCATAGAGGAGACATCTCCCCCATAGTGAGCCAACTCTTTCACAATTGAGGAAGAAAGGAATGAATGTGTTGGAGATGTGGCCATGAACATAGTCTCAACACCAGAAGCCTGAATGTGTACTTGCGCCATCTGAAGCTCGTAATCAAAGTCAGTCACAGCGCGAAGGCCTTTCACGATTGCTTGCACGCCATTCTTCTTGCAGTACTCGACCAGCAATCCGCTGCCAGAATCAACGCGAACATTTGGAAATTTCTTCACATTCTCGCCAATCATCTGGATTCGCTCTTCTATAGAAAAGAGGCCGGACTTATTGCGGTTAACGAAGACAGCCACGATGACTTCATCGAATTGCAGGCTGGCGCGCTCAATGATGTCGAGGTGGCCAAAGGTGATGGGATCAAAGGACCCTGGACACACAGCGCGTTTCATGGTGCAAACGCTAGCAATGAATCCAGCCGTTATCCATTCTCGCCATCTGTAAGCGTGGGAGCCCCGTAGAAAATTGTTGCCTGACCATAGTTTTTTTCACGAATCGGCGCGAGTCCTTCAGGCCATGAAATTTCTTTGACGCGACTGTTTCGCTCCACTGCAATTATTCCCTGAGAGTCGATAAAGCCCCCATCTCGTATCAGGATAAGTGATTCGACAACATCAATATCTGATACATCGTATGGTGGATCGACATAGATAAAGTGGTAACTCTTTTGTGCTTTATCTTGCAGAAAGCGATGGACGTTCATTGCGTAAAGGTGGAAAGTACCTGGGCATTGTGCGCTCTTTATACTCTCGTAATTTGAAGTAATGGCGCGAGCTGCCGCATCATCTTTTTCAACAGCGTGAACAAGAGAAGCACCGCGCGAGAGCGATTCAAGTGCAATCGCACCAGTTCCTGCATAGAGATCAAGTACACGTAAGCCCTCAAAGTCGCCAAACTCAGAAGCCAACGTTGAAAAGAGCGCCTCGCGTGCCCGATCAGATGTGGGGCGAGTTGATGAACCAACAGCATCTAGCGGTCGCCCTTTGGCGAGCCCTGCGATGATTCTCATCAATTACGCCTTATCTATAAATTCTGCTGTTGCATCTGCCTGCACCTGGGCAAGTTCTGCTGCCAGAAGAGGATAACTTTGCATACCTGTATCGAGAAGTGTAGTTGCATCCTCGCGGGCAGATTCAATCAAAGATTCATCGCGGAGCACGCGTAGAAGGCGAAGATGAGATTTGCCACCAGATTGGCTAACTCCAAGGACGTCGCCTTCGCGTCGTTGTTCTAGATCTATTCGCGAAAGTTCAAAACCATCAAGAGTTGCAGCAACTGCATCAAGACGTGTGCGCGCAGGGCTTTCGGGTTCAGCGCTTGTCACTAAAAGACATAGACCCGGAGATGTACCTCGACCGATACGTCCACGTAGCTGGTGTAATTGCGAAACGCCAAAGCGATCAGCGTCCATAATCACCATTACTGTGGCATTAGGAACGTCTACGCCAACTTCAATAACAGTGGTGGAGACCAATACATCAATCTCTTTGTTGGCAAAAGCGCGCATCGTGGCATCTTTTTCTTCCGCCGATAGACGACCATGCAGCGGCGCTACTTTAAGCCCACTCAGCGGTCCACTTTGCAATTGCGGACCAAGCTCTTCAACAGAGGCAATCGCAATCGAAGATTCCCCCATCAGAAATTCCATATCAGCATCTTCGGAAACCGCAGCAGAGATACGCGGAGCCACGATATATGCCTGGTGCCCTTGGCTGACCTCTTCCTTAATGCGGCTCCATGCACGCTCGAGATAACCAGGTTTTTCTAGAACGGGAACTACATGTGTAGTAATCGGCGCGCGACCTAAAGGAAGTTCGCGCAGAGTGGAAACATCTAGATCACCAAAGACTGTCATAGCAACTGTGCGCGGAATAGGAGTTGCTGTCATCACCAACAAATGTGGCGGATTCACGGCCTTGCTCTTCAGAGCATCTCGCTGTTCAACGCCAAAGCGATGTTGCTCATCAACAATAATCAAACCTAAATCCTTAAACTCAACGCTCTCGCCAAGAAGTGCATGTGTGCCGATAACTATTCCGGCTTCCCCTGAGGCCGCCTTTGCCAGCGCTTCACGGCGTGCAGCGGCACTTTGCGAACCAGTAATGAGAGTCACTTGCGTTGCCTTTTCGTCGGCACCCAACATGCCACCTTGCGATAGTGGCCCAAGAAGTTTTTCGATGGTGCGCAGATGCTGCGCTGCAAGAACTTCAGTCGGCGCAAGTAGCGCTGCCTGTCCACCGTTATCAATAACTGTTAGCGCTGCGCGAAGTGCAACAATGGTCTTTCCCGATCCAACTTCACCTTGCAGCAGGCGATGCATGGGGTGCGGTTGCGCCAAGTCATCGCTTATCTCCTGAGAAACAGCCTTCTGTCCGGCCGTTAACTCAAATGGAAGCGATGCATCAAAAGCTGAGAGCAATCCACCACTCTTGACGGGTCGTGCTACTGCGTCGAGACCTTTTAACTCGCGGCGACGCGTAAGCAGGAGCAGTTGCAGCAGCAAAGCCTCATCAAAGGTAATTCTCTGCCGAGATTTCTCTGCGCTTTCTAGATCTAGAGGGTTATGCAGTTGCACCAACGCTTGATGCAAAGTGGGATAGCCATATTTATCGCGCACCCAGTCCGGCATAAAATCTGGAACTTCATCTAGTGCGCCTATCGCTAGTTCTATACATTGCGAGATCTTCCAGGAAGGTAACTTTGAGCTAGCCGGATACATGGGCAGGTACTTTCCGGCGAATCCCTCAACTGCTGAGTCGACATCGCTACCGTCGGCAATTAATTCGTAATCAGGATGTGCCAATTGACGCTTGCCGTTAAAGACACCTACCTTTCCAGCGAAGAGCCCCTGCTTTCCAACTTTAAGTTCCTTCTCGCGCCAAGCTTGATTAAAGAAGGTCAGCGATAACTTGGCGGTTCCATCAGTAACAACCACCTCGAGGATGTTTCCCTTGCGCGCATGCAGCCTTCGACTGGTCGCGCTATAAATCTCAGCCAGGATTGTGACTTCGTCACCTTCGATGAGCTCAGAGATATTTGAGAGTTCACCTCGGACTAAATATCTGCGGGGATAGTGATGCAGCAGATCTGAAATAGTTGTGTAGCCAAAGAGTTCGCGCAGTACCTTGGTGGTTCTATCGCCCACGACTCCAACAAGTTTCGAGTCGAGGGTAGCCATGCGCCTATTCTCTCTACATACTGGTCGAACCCTCGGTAAATCCCGCTGCGCTACGCATGGATTCGCTCTAACTGGCCCCCTCTTGCTACCCTAACGCCCTGATTTCAGTATGGAATCTTTTTAATCTAGAAGGAGTACCTCTCATGGCATCTTCATGCGACATCTGTGGCAAGGGCCCAAGCTTTGGTAACAACGTTTCACACTCACAGGTGAAGACACGTCGTCGCTGGAATCCAAATATCCAGCGCGTGAAGACTCTTGTTAAGGGAACTGCAAAGCGTCAGAACGTATGTACTTCATGCCTTAAGGCTGGAAAAGTCACACGTTAATTCGCTAGTTTTTTAAGGTTGAAAATGGCTCCAGGAAACTGGGGCTATTTCCATTTCTAGGCCGGAAATTCCTGAGCCTGCCACAACTTCGCCAATATGAAGGCCAGGTAGATCTCTACCGGCAGCGAGAAGAACGTGATCTTCCCCGCCACCCAAAATCCATTGCCACACATCGGCGTTGATCTCGTTTGCCAAACTATTGAGCTCATTGAACTCATTAGATTTCGCAAAGAGAGATTGGTTAAGCGCAAGAGCTACTCCAGAGGCAGCTGCAAGTTGACCGCCTTGAACCATCAGTGAATCACTGAGATCCACCATCGCTGAGGCGCCTGAAAAGTTAATCGCATAATCCAGCGTTGGTGCAGAAAACTGCGAAAGCGCCATATCGGCTGCTAGAGAGTTGATTGAGATTTCACGAGTGAGAAGTTCAAGCCCTGCTGCCGACCAGCCAGGAAGAGATGAGAGATAGAGAGAGTC
>CAZHPQ010000023.1:0-15997 GCA_964533845.1 uncultured Candidatus Planktophila sp. | reverse complement strand
TTGGCAACAAAGCCCTATGCCTCAGGCGGTTCATATATCTCAAAGATGAGTAATTACTGCAAGAGCTGCCCCTTTGATCCAAAGAAACGGGTAGGAGAAGATGCCTGCCCATTTACTACTTTGTATTGGGATTTCTTGGCGCGTCATCGCGATCGCTTCGCCAAAAACCATCGAATGGCGCAACAGTTAGCTGGAATCAACCGGCTGAGTGATCTGCCGCAATTACAAGAGCGTGCGCAGGAAGTACTTGACCTTCTCTCGCGCGGTGAACTCTGATTCAATAACGCTATGCCACTTGCTCCAGAGATTAAAGCCTTTCTTGAAGCAGCAGCGGCAGCAGGTCTTCCGCAAGTATGGGAGGCACCGATTGACGTTATTCGCCGTAATACGCAGAGCAGACCTGCGTTAGCGGGTACACCAGAACCTCTCTTTGAAGTAACGAATCGATTTATACCAGGACCTACTGCAGACTTACCTATTCGAATCTACCGACCACGAAAAGTTTCAGATCGCACTATTGTGTATTTCCACGGTGGCGGTTGGGTACTTAACTTTCTTGATATCTACGATGCGTCGCTTTCGCGCTTAGCAAATCAGAGCGACGCCACCATCATTAGCGTTAACTATCAGAAAGCCCCTGAACATCCTTTCCCGATTCCATTTGATGATTGCTATGCAACTCTTCTCTGGGTTATGCAGAATGCGACTGAACTCGGTGTAGATATCAGCAAGTTAGGTGTAGCTGGAGATAGCGCTGGGGCTAATTTGGCATCAGCTGTTGCGCTGAAGGCGCGCGATAACGCCATCGCCTTAGCTTTCCAACTATTGATCTATCCATGCAATGGCCTAGATTTCGAAACTGAATCTTTTCTTCAGAACGCCAGCGGTTATGGACTCTCGACGCAAGCGATGCAATGGTTCTGGCAACAGTACTTACAAGGTGATGCCCATAATGAAAATCCTTATGCAGTTCCTATGCAGGCAGGCGATTTCAGTAGCCTTGCTCCAGCAGTTGTTATTACTGCCGAATACGACCCGCTGCTTAGCGATGGTGAAAAGTATGTAGAGCTACTTACTCGTGATGGTGTAGACGCCACTTACAAGTGTTATGAAGGAATGATTCACGGCTTCTTTACTAATATGGCGGTCACGCCGGCTGCTTCACAGGCGATAGATTTTGCAGCGAGTGAGATAGTAAGACTTACGCCTTAACTATTGTTCCCTTACCAACGACAACGATTCCGCTATCGGTGACCGTAAAGCGCTGACGGTCTCGCTCAAGATCAACACCAATCTGCGCACCAGCCTCAACAATCACGCTTTTATCAATAATCGCCTTACGAATGACAGCGCGATCGCCAATTTTGACTCCCGGCATTAAGACTGCCCCATCAACAAAGGCGCCTGTACCAACATGAACATCGTAAGACGTAACGGTGTGATTGACATGGCCGCCAGCGATAATTGAACCCGCTCCCACAATCGAATCCTGCGCGATTCCGTTAGCGCTGAACTTCGCAGGTGGCAGTGAAGGCGGGTTGGTTAGCAAGGGCCATTCGCGGTTATAGAGATTAAAGATTGGGTGGATAGAAACTAAATCCATATGTGCGTCGTAGTAGGCATCAATTGAACCAACATCGCGCCAGTAACCTTTATCGCGCTCGGTTGCGCCAGGAACTATATTGTTTTCAAAGTCGTAAACCTTTGCGACTCCTGCCTTCGTCAACATTGGAATGATGTTGCCGCCCAGATCGTGGCGAGACTCTAAATCCTCAGAATCAAGGATGAGAGCTTCTTCCATGACATCGCGTTTGAAGATGTAATTACCCATCGAAACTAGAGCAAGATCAGGATGTCCTGGCATCGCAGGTGGATTAGATGGTTTTTCGTGGAAAGCCTTTATGGTGATGCCATCTTCAGCTAATTCAATAACGCCAAACTCATGTGCTTCAGCGCGCGGCATACGGATAGCAGCGATAGTGATTCCTGCACCAGTTTCGAGATGTTGTTCAAACATCTGGCTGGGATCCATCCGATAAACGTGGTCAGCACCAAAGACCAATACGTGATTTGGGTTCTCATCTTGAATCAAGTTGAAGTTCTGCAGGATTGCATCCGCAGAACCTGTATACCAACGTGGGCCAAGGCGCTGCTGTGCCGGGACTGGGGTGATGTAATTTCCAAGAAGGGTCGACATTCGCCAAGTCGTAGTGATGTGGCGGTCGAGTGAGTGCGACTTGTATTGCGTCAGTACTGCAATCTTGCGCATTTCTGCGTTGACGAGATTAGAAAGTACGAAGTCAATCAGGCGATATGAACCACCGAATGGAACTGCTGGCTTTGCGCGATCTGCGGTCAGTGGCATCAATCGCTTACCTTCACCGCCCGCAAGAACGATACCTAGTGGAGTTTCAAAGCGAGCCATGGCTCAAGGCTACCCAAGTTGATTCAATCTATCTAGAGCAAGACGATACCCTTGGGAAGTGAGCGCTACTCGTATTGGAATTGTCACTAAAGAGTGGCCACCAGCAGTCTATGGCGGTGCTGGAGTGCACGTTGTCCAGTTAACGCAGGCTCTTCGCAAGGTTTCTGGAATTGAAGTTGATGTGCATTGCTTTGGTGGTCCACGTACTGATGGCGCCTTTGGTTATGACACGCCAATTGAGTTTGCACAAGCTAATCCTGCGCTGCAAGCAATTGCGACAGATCTTCTGATTGCACACAATCTTGGCAACGTTAATGTCATCCATACCCATACTTGGTACGCCAACATGGCTGGCCACACTGCCTCACTTCTCTATGGCACACCACATATCGTCAGTGCACACTCTCTCGAGCCACTACGCCCTTGGAAAGCTGAACAACTAGGTGGCGGCTATCAGATTTCTTCTTGGGCCGAAAAGACTTCTTATGAGGCGGCGGCTGCGATCATTGCAGTCAGCGATGGAATGCGTGCAGATGTCCTTAAGGCCTATCCCGAAGTAGATCCGAAGAAGGTTGTCACCATTCGCAATGGCGTTGATACAAGTAAATTTGCCCCAAATAACAACCCTGCAGTCTTAGAAGAGTTTGGGATTAGTGGGCGCTATGCGATGTTCGTCGGCCGCATCACCCGCCAGAAAGGGCTCGCACATTTACTGCGCGCTTGGAAGAACGTGCCGGCAGAATATGGGTTGGTACTTGCCGCCGGTAGTCCAGATGAAGAAACTATTGGAAACGAAGTTGCCACGTTGATTGCAGAGCTACAGGCAACTCGCTCAAATGTCTGGTGGATTAAAGAGATGCTCCCCCATGACAAGTTAACTGCCGCCCTTACCCAAGCAGATCTCTTCCTATGTCCTTCTATCTATGAACCACTTGGAATTGTTAACTTAGAGGCGATGGGCTGCGAAACTGCAGTTCTGGCATCACGAGTCGGCGGAATTCCAGAAGTTGTTTCACACCGAGAGACAGGAATCTTGGTTGACTACACACCAGATCACACTCGCTTTGAAACAGATTTATCTGCCGCAATATCAGACCTGATGGCAGATCCTGCTCGCCTTGAGAAGTACGGAAAAGCTGGCCGAGTTCGAGCAGAAACACACTTTGGTTGGGATGCTGTAGCTGAACAAACCATCTCTTTGTATAGGAGCGTTATCTCTTAAATGTCACGCCGCAGCTGGTTTCTCTTTATTCTCGTTGGTTTCTTATGGGGTATTCCTTACCTCTTTATCAAGGTAGCCGTTGATCCCGAAAATGGTTTTTCACCTGCCACCGTCGTCTTTTTACGTACTGCTATTGGCGCTGCCATATTGCTTCCGATCGCAATCAAACAGAAACAGTTAATCCCTTCTATCAAGGGAATCAAATATGTGGCCTTCTATGCAGTTCTTGAGATGATTGGTCCCTGGATTCTTATCGGGACGGCCGCTCAGAAGATTTCATCTGGGCTAGCTGGGCTCTTGGTCGCATCAGTTCCTATCTGGGCAACCATCTTTGCCTCAATGCGTGGTGATAAGTCTGTCTGGCATCACACTCGCCTGATTGGAATCATCCTCGGATTTATCGGACTCATCGCCGTTGTTGGTATTGAAAGCCTTACCGGCGCTGCCGATCCACTCTCTATTGCAATGGTCTTAGCTGCTTCAATCGGATACTCCTACGCTGTGATGATGGTGCAGAGCGCACTTCCAGATGTTTCAGGTATTGCCATCAATGCAGTGGCGATGGCGATAACAGCCCTCTTCTATCTGCCTTTCACTGTCGTGCAGTGGCCAACACATGAGATTTCTGATGAAGCAATCGGTGCAGTCATCGGCCTTGGGGTTCTTTCAACTGGGGCCGCCTTTGTCGCCTTCTTCGCTCTTGCAGCCATTATCGGAGTCGCGCGTGGATCGCTGGTTACCTATCTCAACACTGCATTTGCAGTGGTATTAGGCGTCATCATTTTGAATGAACCTCTCACTGTCGGCATTCTGATTGGCCTGCCACTTGTATTAATTGGTTCATATCTTGCGAGCCGCAAGCCTGCTGCGAAATAAATCTTGAGATACTTTCGCCATGCTTGAAGCCATCTTCTTAGGTCTCATTCAGGGACTTACTGAATTTCTACCTATCTCTTCGAGCGCACATATTCGAATTGTTGGTGAATTTCTACCAAGTGCAAAAGATCCTGGAGCTGCTTTTACCGCAATCTCTCAGATTGGTACCGAACTTGCCGTCCTGCTCTACTTCCGCAGGGATATTCTTGCGATTGCAAAAGCGTGGTTTAAGCGCGATGGTTCGCCTGAAGCGCGACTTGGAAACCTCATCATTATCGGAACACTTCCTATTGTTGTGCTTGGATATTTAGGTCAGGATTACATCACCAATAACTTTAGAGCGCTATGGATTGTCGCTTCGATGCTCATTGTCTTTGGGCTCATCCTCGGCTTAGCTGATTATGTAGGTAAGAATGAGAAAGTACTTGCCCAACTCAACGCACGCGATGGAATTGGATATGGTTTTGCGCAAGCGCTGGCGTTGATTCCTGGAGTTTCTCGATCCGGCGCCACGATTGCCTTTGGTCGTCTTCTTGGCTACAAACGTGAAGCTGCGCTCCGTTACTCATTCTTATTGGCACTTCCTGCCGTATTCGGAAGTGGTTTCTATCAGTTGCAGGCTGCTGTCAGTGAAGATGCATCATCTGTCTATTCGCTTTCAGAGATATTTGCAGCCACTGCTACAGCCTTCTTTGTCGGTTACGCAGTGATTGCCTGGTTGATGAAGTACATCTCAACAAAGAGCTTTATGCCATTTGTTGTTTATCGCGTGGCTCTAGGAACTGCTCTTTTGATTGCCCTAGCAACAGGTGCAATTAGCGCTCAGTAAATCCAAGACGTTCTAGCAACTTAGGATCGCGCTGCCACTCTTTAGAGACTTTCACATGCAAGCCGAGAAATATTCTTGCTCCGAGTTCGCGCTCAATATCTTTACGTGCGCGTGTGCCAATATCTTTCAGACGCTCACCTTGATGTCCAAGCAAGATGCCAGTCTGTGAATCACGTTCCACATGGATAGTGGCATGGATATCAAAGAAGGGACGGCTGCCTTTCTCTTCACGCTCTGACATCTCGTCAATGGTGACCATAATCGAGTGCGGCAACTCTTCACGTGCATCACGAAGGGCTGCCTCGCGAATGAGTTCGCAAATCAACTGTTGAATATCTTGATCGCTCTTCATATCTGTTGGATAGAAAGCTGGACCCTCAGGCAGAGCGCCACCAATCAACTTCTCAAGAAGGTCAATCTGGTCGTGAATTGCTGCTGAAATTGGCACGATTTCATCCCAGGTAAAGCCTTGAGCAAGTTCATTTACGCTGAGCAAACGAGTAGCTAAATTCTTCTTAGAAACTAAATCAGTCTTAGTGACAAGCGCAAACTTCTTAGCACGTGGGTATTTGGCAATCTCAGCTGCCAGAAAAACATCTCCTGCTCCAGATGCTTCATCTGCAGGCAGGCACATCATGACAATATCGACAGAATCTAAACTCTCATTAACAACTGCATTGAGGCGATGGCCGAGTAAGGTCTTTGGCTTATGAATTCCGGGGGTATCAACGAGCACTGCTTGGAAGGCCTCATTATTAACGATGCCACGAATGGCATGGCGCGTAGTATTTGGATGCGGTGAAGTAATTGCAATCTTGCTACCTACGAGAGCGTTGATGAGAGTTGATTTTCCAGTATTTGGGCGGCCGACAATTGCGACAAACCCAGAACGGAATTCACTCATGGGCTTATTCTCTCATTACATCGTAGAAGAACCTAAAGGGCCGATATTAGTTCGCACGCATCGGCAACTGATGTCACAAGTTCGGCCGCTCGTTCGCCAATGAGGCGATGACAACCTTCAGATGAAGGTGAATTGATAGGACCTGGAATTGCCATTACTGGTCGCAGTAATTGAGCTGCATCACGAGCAGTACGGAGAGATCCACTTCGAAATGCCGCCTCCACCACCAACGTGCTCTGCGATAACGCCGCAATGATGCGATTGCGAGTCAAGAAGCGGTGAGGCAGCGCTGGCACACCAAGTGCAACTTCACTGATGATTGCTCCGTTCTCACAGATTTCGTCGAAGAGGCGAGAATTTCCAGATGGATAAGGCGTATCTATTCCAGATGCAATCACAGCAATCGTGCGACCTTCAGCTACAAGAGCGCCACGATGTGCGGCAGAATCAATCCCGTAAGCACCACCGCTGACAATGTCCCATTCGCGATCGACAAACCCTGCCGCGAAATCCCCTGCGATACGCGTTCCATAAGGAGTCGGATTACGCGTGCCGACGATGGCGAGAGATGGATTTGTGAAGAGATCTCTCCGCCCTTTCACTATGAGAGCAATCGGTGGAGATTCCAGATCATCAACTCGAATTGGCCAATCACTATCTTCAGGAGTGAGCAGAAATGCACCCGCAGATTGAATCTTTGCAAACTCTGTATCTGCATTAAATCTACTGACTCTATCGATGATGTTGGCATACTTGATTGGGTCATATGCACCTCCAATGATTCTTGCGTGCAACTCTTCGATTCCATGGCTTAATAATTCGCGTGTCCAGAAATGTGTTCCCGGTTCAATCGCAGACAGAAGTGCGAGCCTGATTGCAGATTTAGTCATAGTTCAGATCCTTCGCGAAGTGCATAAGCGCGCTGCACATCAGCGAGCGTGGGAGTTGCATGCCCACTTAAATCTGCCAAGGTCCACGAAAGTCGGATGACTTTGTGAAGTCCACGTGCAGTCAGTCGTTCGCGGTCTAGCTCATCGTGCAGGAAATTCATGGCGGTACGTTCTGGCTTATAGGTATTGCGAAGTTCGCGTGCTGGTATCTGTGCATTGAGCTTCCACGGCTGAGCTGCAAAACGCTTGGCTGCGGCAGCACGTGCCGCAATCACGCGCTGTCGAATAGTTGAACTGTTTTCACCGAGTTCGGTCTGCGCCATCTCTACTCTTCCGACCGGTTCAACGATTACCCTCATATCTATTCGATCCATCAGTGGGCCGGAGAGTTTGCCAAGATAGCGCCGCACTTGAATCGAAGTGCACGTGCATGCGCGACCCTTGCCGATGAACTTGCCACATGGACATGGGTTGGCCGCAAGCACTAAGAGAAAATGTGCAGGAAAAGTGATGTTGCCAACGCTTCGAGTAATAGTGATAGTTCCTGATTCAAGCGGTTGACGGAGAGAATCCAATACGCCAACTGCGCATTCTGGAGCTTCATCAATAAAGAGAACGCCATGATGCGCCAAGCTGCAGGCACCGGGTTTAATGATGTGCGAACCACCACCAACAATTGCTACGCGAGATGCCGTGTGATGTGGCGAGATAATCGGTGCCAGGCGTGACATTGGAGAACGATCGCCAAGACCGCCAGAGATTGAGTGAACTGCAGTTACTTCGAGCGCTTGTTCCAGATCCAATTCAGGCAAGATGGTCGGGATGCGGGATGCAATCATCGTTTTTCCCGCACCTGGTGGACCGATGAGAAGTAGATGATGTCCCCCGCTTGCTGCAATCTCTGCGGCTTGTCGAGCTTTGCCTTGACCTGCAACATCTGCAAAATCTAAATAGCTAGAAGAGTCTTCAATTTCAAGATCTAACTCTTGTACTTGTGGCGTGACCCCTGTGCGCGCCCACATGGCAACTTCATGAATTGTGGCAAAGGTGAGAACCTCCATCGCGCTCATTAACTGCGCCTCTGCTCGGTTAGCGGCAGGCACGATGGCGCGACGGATGCCAGATTTATATGCAGCAATCAGGGCAGGAAGAACTCCGCGAACCGCTCGAATTTTCCCATCGAGTGCAAGTTCGCCCAAGATGGTTGTCTGTACGAAAGGTACTTGCGGAAGAGTTTGCTGGGCGATGAGAAGTGCCAGTGCAATAGATAAATCAAAGCCTGAACCACTCTTTGGCAACCACGCAGGTGAAAGTGAGACAGTTACTTTCTTATTCGGCCAGGTTTCTTGGCTGTTGATCAGCGCAGCGCGCACCCGATCTCGAGATTCAGAGAGCGCTGCATCAGGAAGTCCTAAGAGTGAAAATCCAGGCAGCCCATCGGCGATATCAACTTCGATTTCAACGACATTACCTGTGAGGCCAAGTAAGGCAACTGATTCTGTGCGCCCAATACTCATAAAATTGCGGCACGGTATTCAAGGACATGTGAACTATCTGCGCCGATCAAGACCGCGGCAACATCAATCGTGTAGTCGCATCCCAAGCATCCGTGAGTTGCCAGCCAAGCCAACGCCAACCGTTGCATACGGTGCGCTTTATCTCTATTGATCGCTTCGAGTGGATGTCCGAAGGCGAGCGAGCTACGGGTCTTAACTTCTATGAAGTGAAAGAGGCCATCTGCGCCAAGGGAAACTAAATCTATTTCTCCTTCTCGCACTCGCCAATTCCGTTCGAGGATTTCATCGCCTCGCAAAAGAAGGTGCTGTGCAACGACCTCTTCTCCAAAGGCGCCGAGCCGTTGCTTTTTTCCTGGACTCTTCTTACGTGTACTTGTCACCATGGGCGGCAGAGTAAATTGCCACGCACATACTCAAGGCCTACTTTTTGGCTTCTGTGTATAACTAGCGAAGTAAGGATGCAATATTTGAAAAAGACTTGCGATGTTCTGCACATGGTCCATGTGCTTGTAGCGCTGCAGTATGGGCTGCAGTGATATAGCCCTTATGTTGAGCAAATCCATATTCTGGATATATCGAATCAAGTTCAACCATCATCCGATCACGCGTCACCTTGGCAATAATGGAGGCTGCGCTAATCGCAGTAACTACTTGATCGCCCTTCCACACTGCTACGTTAGGAATTGCTAGTCCTTCGATGGCATATCCATCTGTCAGGACATAGGCAGGTTCAACCTGTAGCCCCTTGACTGCGCGGCGCATGCCATCAAGGTTTGCTGCATGCACTCCACGTTCATCGACTTCAGCAGCAGAAACAGTAATAACCGAAACACTTTCGGCAATATCCATGATTACATCAAAGAGCGCATCACGTTTAGATTCTGGAACTTCTTTTGAGTCTCGTACGGCTGCGAGTTCTGGAGCGAAGGGATCTTTGAGAATCACAGCAGCTACGACAAGGGGTCCAGCACATGGTCCGCGCCCTGCTTCATCGACTCCAGCAATCGGGGTGATTCCAGCGTTACGAAGAAGCTCTTCGATCGCTTTCATGGAAGTAAAAGTTACTTGATTGGATTCTGAGAAGGAACAAGGCCAAGGTGCTTAAGTGGCCAAATAATTCCAAAAACTTGCCCTGTCACCTTAGAGAGAGGAACAAAACCATTATTCACATCATCTTGGTGGTAACGAGAGTCAGCAGAAGCTCCGCGATGATCTCCCATGACCCAGACCTTTCCTTCAGGTACTGTGACATTAAAATCTAGCTCGCTCGCCTTATTGCCCGCAAAAATATATGGCTCTGTTGTTTTCTTGCCATTGATTGTGACTACGCCATCTTTTCCGACAACGTTATCGCCCGCTACGCCAATAACTCGCTTAACCAAGTACTGCTTTGCTGGGTTGGGCAGAACACCGACAAGCACAAGACCATCTTTAATCTTGGCGATTACCTTGTTCTGGTTATCGGCATAAGGCTCAGGTAGCCAGTTGGATGGATCGCGGAAGACAACGACATCGCCGCGTTCAATTGACTTTGAGATGAATGGAAGTTTATTGACTGCTACACGGTCATTTATCTGCAGCGTGTTCTCCATAGACCCCGATGGAATATAGAAGAACTGCACAAGGAAAGATTTGATGACAAGCGAAACAGCGAGCGCGACGATTACAAGAATCGGGAACTCACGAAGGACTGAGCCCTTGCGTGGCATAAGTAGTTTTAAGGTTACTTGTTCTCGGTTGTTTCGTCTGCAGTTTCAACAGCCGGTGCTTCAGCAACTTCCGCTACAGCGACATCTTCTGTAGTCGTAACTTCAGCTGGAACCTCTGCCACAACTTCAACCGCAGCTGGCTCGGACACAACTGGTGCTTCTTCTACGACAGGTGCTTCAACAACTGCGACCGGAGTCGAAAGGATTCCGTCGCCGTAGCCAACAACGCCATCACGCTTTTCGCGGATCTTGGCAGCCTTACCGCGGAGATCGCGGAGGTAGTAAAGCTTTGCACGACGAACATCGCCCTTGGTGACGAGTTCAATCTTTTCAATAACTGGTGTGTGAACTGGGAATGTGCGCTCTACGCCAACGCCGTATGAAACCTTACGGATTGTGAAAGTTTCGCGGACTCCGTCGCCCTGGCGACCGATAACAATTCCCTGGAAGACCTGAAGACGTGACTTGTTACCTTCGATAACGCGGACATGGATCTTGAGTTCATCGCCTGCGCGGAACTGTGGGATGTCCTTGCGGAGTGAGGCAGCATCTACTACGTCGAGAATATTCATGGTGATTCCTGTTCATTACTTATCTATCAAGCACGGATATGTCCGCGCAGACTGCGTATCTTGCCACAAAAGGGGGTCTGAGCGTAAATCGCCCCTTCAGCCAGCGCTTACTAGGCGGTGAAGCCGAGAAGTGAGGCGAGATGGGCGTGCAAGGTCGGCCCTGCCGCCAAGGTGGTGCGCAGCGGCTCTTGGCCATACTGAGCAAAGCGAGCACCGGCTTCTGTTGCCACCAATCCCCCTGCTGCCCAATCCCATTCCTTTAGACCTGCTTCGTAATAGCCATCGAGTGCGCCCATTGCAACATGACAGAGATCAACGGCTGCTGCGCCATTTCGCCTGACATCGCGTGCAAGTGGAACAAGCTTGGCGAGATCTGTCATCTGCGTCGTGCGATGCGCAACATCGTATTGAAAACCTGTTGCAATCAGTGCGCGATCTACTGCAATCGGTTCGTTGCAGCGAATCTGGTGGCCGTTGTAGAAAGCGCCACCTCCGCGAGTTGCCCACCATGTTGAATTAATTGTGGGTGCAGTGACTACGCCCACAATAGAGCCATCTTTATCTTTGGCTGCAATTGAAACATTCCATCCAGGTAGTCCATAAAAATAATTAACGGTGCCATCGAGTGGATCAATGACCCAGGTAATTCCAGATTTGCTCTCTACCGCCGAACCTTCTTCGCCGATGATTCCATCATTAGGTCGTGCAGCGAGAAGTGATTCAACGATGAATTTCTCTGCTTTCTTATCCATCTGCGTCGCAATATCGATAGCGGTGGATTTTGATTCAATTTCAAATGCGGGTGGGCGCTCCATCAAGAGGGCGCCGGCTTCGAGGCCAACTTTTCGCGCTAATTCGAGCAGTTCGGCGTACATATATGAAGTCTAGAGGGTCTTCCTCTCGAAAAATCACCGCCTCATCAGTTATTCTCACCCCTATGAGCGAACTCCGTCTGACCGGTAAGACCGAAGATGGCAACCATCTTGCGCTCGTTGATAACGAAGGCAACAACTACTCCGTACGCATTAGTGACACTCTACGCGCGACAGTAAATCAACCACGCCTTACTTCAGTTCCGGCAAGTGATGTCACTGAAACTATGTCCGTGAAAGAGATTCAACGTCGCTTGCGCGCTGGCGAAAGTTTTGAACAAGTCGCTCGCGAAGGACAGATTACGGTCGAAAAGGTAGAGCGTTTCTCTGGCCCCATCATGCAAGAGCGCGAATACATCTTGGATCGCGCTCGTGAATTGGTAATGCGTAAAGATGCTTACCGCAGTGATCTCACCTTTAGCGATGTCGTTCTTGCCAAGCTATCTCCACGTGGCGTAGATATCGATCAAATTTCTTGGAATACCTGGCGACTTCCAGATGGCATCTGGCATATCGAACTTCACTTCCCAAACCGCGATGGCTCAGGCGTTGCAACGTGGGACTTCGATATGGCAAAGCGTGCACTCAGTGCCAGTGATGACAACGGTGCATGGTTACTGGATGAAGAACCTCCAGCACGTATTGCTGCGACAGCGATTATTCACTCTGAACCAACCCATCCATCACGCATCGAAGAACCAGTACGCGATATTCCACGTATTGCTGATCTCTTTGAGCCTGTTGAAGAAAAGCCAGAGACTCCACGTCTTGCAGTCATTCGCGAAACTCCAACTGCAGCCGATGCGCAAGATGGAATCACAGCGCGTGCAAAGGTTCCTTCATGGGATGAAATTATGTTTGGACGCAAAAGTGAAGAACCCACTGAGGACGAACAGCCTCTATAACTAATTAGCGCTGCAGCAAAAGTAGCGGAACAGAACTTTCTATCTGACTATCTCCACCATGATGGCCCACCATCTCGCCCTCTTTATCAGCGCGATCTGGATCAAGTAGAACTACGTTGTTCTGCGCAATAGCAATCACATCACCTATGCGATCTGCAGCATCAAGGCTGACATCGCTTCCGAAGAGGCCTGCAGTTATTGCGCCCTTGCGAGTAAAGAGCGAGACCATTGAACCAAGTTCAGTTTTCCAGCGGTCGATGACTTCATCGGCGGCGCTCACTGATTCTGTTGTCAGATAGAGGTGGCGCATACGTGGCTCACCTGCAATCGTTGCAATATCAGTCAGCAGCGAGTTATCGCGGCCCAAGACCACCTTCTCTTGCACGTTAATCATTCCGTGGTCTGCAGTAATCCAGATGCGAGTACCAGTTGGCACCTTCTGAAGTAATTGAGCCACCAATTGATCAACGCCGCGCAGCGCAGCCAACCACTTCTCAGAACCCACGCCATCGGAATGTCCTGCTGAATCTAAATCGTTGACGTAGAGATAAACAAAGGATGGGCTAGCGCTCAACGCACGCACTGTTTCATCAACTAAATCAGCGACAATATTGGCACCCTTGTAATTGGCGCCACGGAATACAGCGCGGGTAAATCCAGAGCCTTCATATCTCTTTGCTGCCACATGTGTTGTGGTGATGCCAGCGGCCATTGCTTGTTCGAAGAGCGTTGGCATTGGTTGCCAGACTTGTGGGTCAACGCGCTCATCCCACTTCAGTGAATTAAGGACTCGTCCGCCACTTCTAGGTACGCGCACTGTGTAACCCAACATTCCATGGGCTCCTGGCATTGCACCAGTTGTTAACGTCGCCAAACTTGTTGCAGTTGTAGTTGGGAATGAAGTTGTCACTACGCCTTTATCAATAGCTGCCGTAAGCACTGGAATCTGGTCTGCATATGCACTGATTGCATCGGCACCTAAGCCATCGATAAGGAATAGAACTTCGCGACCACTGGGACTTTCACCACATCCCAAGAAATCCTGCGCCGAAGATAATCCAAGGGATGCGAATACCGAGGGCAGAATCTGCGACAAGTGCACAGCCTTATCCTCTCACGAGTATTGTTGCCGCTATGAATTCGCTTGCTTTTACTACATCCCCTGAAGTTGCTAGCGCGCTAGCTTCTGGCAAACCTGTTGTAGCCCTCGAATCAACAATCATCAGCCACGGTCTACCGCGTCCTTCAAATCTTCAGGTTGCACGCGAAGTCGAAGATATTGTGCGAGCACATGGCGCAACCCCTGCAACGATTGCAATTCTTGATGGAAAAGTTCTGATTGGTCTGACCGATGATCAACTCGTTGAGATTGCTAATCGCGATGATATTGCCAAGGCATCTAGTCGTGACTTAGCAATCATCGCAGCCACCGGAAAGAGCGCAGCAACCACTGTTGCAGCAACTGCACATTTAGCTGTCCTTGCCGGAATTCACACCTTTGCAACTGGCGGATTGGGCGGTGTTCATCGCGGCGCCAATGAATCATTTGATGAATCTGCAGACCTGACGGCTCTTGCTAATCTAGATATCACCGTCGTCTGCGCTGGCGTGAAGTCAATTCTTGATGTGGCAGCAACTCTTGAGCGTTTAGAAACTCTTGCCATCGGTGTAGTCGGTTACAAGACCACGCACTTCCCTGGTTTCTATCTGACCGACTCTGGCTATTCGATAGAACATCAGGTCGATTCAGCAGCTGAAATCGCCGCCATCATCAAGGCGCGTGGTGGACTCAAGACTGATGCACATGCGCTGATTGTCGCCAACCCTGTCGCGAAAGAGATGGACCGTGCGCGTCACGATGCAATTTTGAAGAGCGGACTAGAAGGCGCTGCCAAGAATGGAATCTTCGGCAAAGCTGTTACTCCATACCTTCTCGAGCATTTCCATACAGCATCCGAAGGTGAATCACTCAAGGTGAATATTGAAATCATTAAATCCAATTCGGCTCTGGCCGCTGATATCGCTGTTGCAGTGCACAACTCATGACCGCCAAGGTTTTATGTATCGGTGATGTCATGCTTGATGTCGTCACCAAGATTGCGGTGATGCCATCTGAAATCAACTACGGCAGCGATACCCCTGCTCAGATATCAACTCATGGTGGCGGAGCTGCCGGAAATGTGGCTGCCTGGCTAACCCGTACCGATGCCCGCGCCACCATCGTGGGGCATGTCGGAAATGATGCAGCAGGTTCGGCGCTAGTGAATGAATTCGATGCGTTAGGAGTTCGTCATCACAATCTAGTTGTTGATAATGGCCATTCTGGAGTTGTCGTTGTACTAGTTGATCCAACCGGGGAACGCACTATGTTTCCGGATAATGGAGCCAACTCAGGTCTGCATATCGGCGATCTTCCTGAACTTGATGGATTTAACGCTGTCTACATCTCTGGATATTCGCCTCTAGATCCTCTATCACGCGACGGAATCATGGCGATGATTGCCAAGATTAAGGCCGCTAATTTAACAATTTACTTTGATCCGGCATCTGTCGGTGGCATGAAAGATGTTGATATAAATGAGGTAAAAAGTTGGCTGCCACTGATGGATGTACTACTTCTGAATGAAGAAGAGGCTACTTATCTCACAGGGCTTACCGATATCGAGGCGGCTCTTGACCAATTACTTCAGTCATCATCAACAGTTGTCATCAAGCGCGGTTCTCATGGGGCTATCGGCAAGAGTCGTGGAGGGCAATCAGTTTCAGTTCCAGCAACATCGACCGAAGTGGTTGACACCACCGGTGCCGGAGATTCATTTGCCGCTGGATTTATTTCCTATTTTGCGACAAAGAAGGATTTAACCCACGCTTTAATGGCTGGAGCCGAAGTTGCTGCCCATTGTGTTGCAATCGTTGGGGCAAGACCGCGTGTAGGTACCAAGATTTAACGCATTCACTTGGCAGAATACCCGCCATGGCAACGAAGAAGACAGCGGCCCCAAAGAAATCAGCAAAGGTCGTTGGACCTAAACCTGGTGAATTTCCGGGCAAGATCGTCGATATCGATGTCTCTTCTGAAATGTCAGAATCTTTCCTTGAGTACGCATATTCAGTTATCTACTCACGCGCACTTCCAGATGCGCGCGATGGTCTAAAGCCAGTTCACCGCCGCATCCTTCATCAGATGAGCGATATGGGTCTGCGTCCAGAGCGCGGTCATGTAAAGAGCGCGCGTGTAGTTGGTGAAGTCATGGGTAAGTTGCACCCACACGGTGA
>CAZHPQ010000022.1:10994-16280 GCA_964533845.1 uncultured Candidatus Planktophila sp. | reverse complement strand
TGATCATGACATCGTTGCCTGCTGACATGTTACGCACGATTGTGTCGAACACGATGTCTACAGCGTGAGCTGCTTCCTTCTTGCTGCCGTTGAAGTGTGGGGCCAACGCAGCGATGAACTGGGCCTTATTCATTCAATTCCCCTTAATGTTGTTGTATTTACGCGTAAATAATTAAGCGCTTGCTTAACTACGTAAAACTTAAACCTATTTAAGGGGTGAGAGCGTTATTGGTGCGCGCGTGTCGCACTTTAATATTCTGCGAAAATTCGCATTTTTATGCGTAAAAAACCCTCATTCTGAAGTCGAGACTTTTACAACTATCTCTCACCCCGCAGTTAAAAATCAGCGTTTTACGCTCATTTTTAAGGCGTTAGATGCGGATTGGTAACGTCTTTGGCTTATAAGCAGGGCGCTTTGCCTCAAAGGCATCGATGAAATCAGTCTGTTTCAAGGTTAATCCGATGTCATCGAGTCCTTCCATGAGGCGCCAACGTGTGTAGTCATCGAGTTCGAATGCAACAGTGACGCCTGAGTAACTCACAGTGCGTGAATCGAGATCCACTGCGATTTCAAGGTTTGGATCTGCCTCGATAGCAACCCAGAGCGCCTCGACGCTCTCTTGTGGCAGCACCACAGTAAGGAGGCCGCTCTTGAGCGAATTGCCACGGAAGATATCGGCGAAGCGGCTAGAGATAACCACCTTAAAGCCGTAATTCTGAAGCGCCCAGACTGCGTGTTCGCGAGATGAGCCGGTTCCGAATTCAGGACCTGCAACCAGGATGGTGCCCTTCTTAAATGCTTCTTGGTTGAGAACGAATTCAGGATCGTTGCGCCAAGCCGAAAAGAGGCCATCTTCAAAACCGCTACGAGTAACGCGCTTGAGATAGACAGCGGGAATGATCTGGTCTGTATCTACATTGCTACGGCGAAGTGGAACTCCAGTACCAACATGCTTAATAAATTTTTCCATTTTTCTAGATGCCTCCCTCTTACAAATCTGCCGGTGATGAAAGGGTGCCGCGAATTGCAGTCGCAGCTGCCACTAGTGGGCTTACCAAGTGGGTACGTCCACCCTTACCTTGGCGGCCCTCAAAGTTACGGTTTGATGTTGATGCAGAACGCTCGCCAACTGCAAGTTGATCTGGGTTCATACCAAGACACATAGAGCAACCAGCGTTACGCCATTCTGCTCCGGCATCAAGAAATACCTTGTCGAGACCTTCCTTCATCGCTTGCTGACGCACGCGCTCTGAACCAGGGACAACCAACATACGAAGCTTGGGAGCAATCTTCTTGCCCTTCAAAATATCTGCTGCTGCGCGCAGGTCTTCAATACGTCCATTGGTGCATGAGCCCAAGAAAACAGTGTCAATCGCTATCTTCTTCAGTGGCGTTCCTGCTTCAAGTCCCATGTATTGCAGCGCGCGTTCTGCAGCTCCGCGTTCTTCAGAGTCAGCGATATCTGCAGGATTTGGAACTGCGCCGTTGAGTGGCAGACCTTGTCCTGGGTTAGTTCCCCATGTAACAAATGGCTCTAGCTCATCAGCGTTGAGATCGATTTCAAGATCGAACTTCGCATCAGAATCTGTGTAAAGGCTCTTCCAGTAAGCAAGCGCTGCATCCCAATCTTCAGGTGCGTGTGGCTTGCCCTTGATGTAATCGAAAGTTGTCTGGTCAGGTGCAATCAGACCGGCACGTGCGCCTGCTTCGATAGACATATTGCAGATGGTCATGCGACCTTCCATAGAAAGGGCGCGAATAGCAGAGCCGCGATATTCAATGATGTAGCCCTGTCCCCCGCCGGTACCAATCTTGGCGATGATCGCCAAGATGATGTCTTTTGCGGTAACGCCAGTCTTGAGAGTTCCTTCAACATTAATTGCCATGGTCTTAGGGCGGCTTGATGGCAGAGTCTGTGTTGCAAGCACATGTTCAACTTCAGAGGTTCCGATACCGAATGCAATCGCGCCGAAGGCTCCATGTGTTGAGGTATGTGAATCGCCGCAGACGATAGTCATTCCAGGCTGTGTAATTCCAAGTTGTGGGCCAACGACGTGCACAACGCCCTGGTCAGCATCTCCGAGTGAGTGGATACGAATTCCAAACTCTTTCGCATTATTGCGCAGAGTGTCGATCTGTAGCTTTGATACTGGATCTGCAATCGGCTTTAAAATATCGATAGTTGGAGTGTTGTGATCTTCTGTTGCAATCGTCAGGTCAGGACGGCGCACCTTACGACCAGCAAGTCGCAGACCATCGAATGCCTGGGCGCTGGTTACTTCATGGATGAGTTGCAAGTCGATATAGAGAAGGTCTGGTTCTCCTTCAGCAGATCGAACGACATGGTCTTCCCAAATCTTCTGCGCTAACGTCTTACCCATTTCGGTGGTGTACTCCTTCGTGCTCATTCAATTGGCATCTCAATAGGTGGGATGCTAATATCACTCCGTGGATAAGAAGAATAGCGGAGTTGGCGTCTTAGATAAAGCCGTAACTATTCTGGCAACCCTTGAATCCGGTCCTCACTCCCTCGCAGAGTTGGTGGCAGCAACTGGTATCGCTCGCCCCACGGCACATCGCCTGGCTGTAGCGCTTGAATTTCATCGCCTGGTAGCTCGCGACCTTAACGGACGCTTCATCATTGGCCCTCGCTCAAGTGAGTTGGCTGCAGCCGCTGGCGAAGATCGACTTATTGCAGCAGCAGCTCCTGCTCTGGCAGCGCTGCGCGATGCAACAGGTGAATCAGCCCAGCTCTATCGCCGCCAAGGAGATATCCGAATCTGTGTAGCCGTTGCAGAACGACTTTCAGGATTACGTGACTCTGTTCCAGTTGGCGCATCTCTTACGATGCAAGCAGGATCTGCGGCACAAATTTTGATGGCTTGGGAGGATTCCGAAAAGATTCATCGAGGGCTTAAGAGCGCTCGATTTACTGCAGCCCATCTTGCTGCCGATCGTCGCCGCGGGTGGGCGCAATCAGTGGGTGAGCGCGAAGCAGGCGTTGCATCAGTATCGGCCCCTGTTCGCGGACCTAATGGCAAGGTAATCGCCGCCGTTTCAATTAGTGGGCCGATTGAACGTTTGGGACGTCAACCAGGACGGCTACACGCCGCAGCCGTTGTAGCAACTGCTGAACGTTTAACTGAACATTTAAAGTCTGGAAAGTAGATTAACTCTTGAGAAGATCGAGCTCGCGCAGTACTCGAGAGATAATTGGAAATCCAAAACCTTTTCGCGCCAAGAGCGATTGAATACGACGAATCTGAACATCAGGTTCGAGACGTGACATGGTGTTAAATTTCTTAAATGCTAAATCAAAAGCTGCTCGATATTCAGATTCATCATCGATTCCATCGAGCGCTTCATCAATCTGCTCTTGGAGAACGCCCTTCTGGCGAAGTTCGCCGGCGATAATCCTTTTCGAGATCTTCTTATGGTTGTGGCGAGATGTTGCCCAGGCTGCTGCAAATTCGCGATCGTTGATCAGCCCAGTCTCTTGGAGACGGAAGACCACCGCTTGGGCAACATCATCTTCAACGCCACGTGTCTTAAGGTGAGCGAGAAGCTCGCCCTTACTCTTTGCTCGCGTTACCAGCGCATTAAGCGCAATAGTGTGAGCAACTTCGTAAGGGTCAGAGCCCTCGCCGCGTTCTACCTTGGCAAATTGGAGAGAAATTAGAACTCAACCTCTGCTGCTGCTTCATCGATCTCAGCGATAAGCGCTGGATCTACGGCAACGGGCACAAAGGATTCGCGAATCTTCTTCTCGATCTCGTTGGCGAGATCTGGATTATCGATAAGGAATGCGCGTGAATTCTCTTTACCTTGGCCGAGTTGGTCAGCTTCGTAGGTGTACCAAGCTCCAGACTTCTTGACGATACCGAGCTCAACGCCCATATCGAGAAGTGAGCCTTCGCGTGAGATACCGATACCGTAGATGATGTCGAACTCTGCCTGCTTAAATGGTGGAGCCATCTTGTTCTTGACTACCTTGACGCGAGTACGGTTACCGACTGATTCGGTGCCATCCTTAAGTGTTTCGATACGACGGATATCAAGGCGAACAGATGCGTAGAACTTAAGCGCCTTTCCACCAGTTGTTGTTTCAGGAGAACCGAAGAAGACACCGATCTTTTCGCGGAGCTGGTTGATAAAGATTGCAGTTGTCTTTGATTGGTGCAGCGCGCCAGTTACCTTACGGAGAGCCTGTGACATGAGGCGAGCTTGTAGACCCATGTGGGAATCGCCCATCTCGCCTTCGATTTCTGCGCGAGGAACAAGAGCTGCTACTGAGTCAACGACTACGAGGTCGAGCGCACCAGAGCGGATCAACATATCCATGATCTCAAGCGCTTGTTCGCCAGTATCTGGCTGTGAAACAAGAAGAGCATCGATATCAACGCCGAGCTTCTTTGCATATTCGGCATCAAAGGCATGCTCTGCATCGATGAAGGCGCAGATTCCGCCGGCCTTCTGTGCATTTGCAATTGCATGCAAGGTAAGAGTTGTCTTACCTGAAGATTCTGGTCCATAAATTTCAATGATGCGACCACGTGGAAGGCCGCCAATTCCGAGTGCGATGTCGAGCGCGATGGAACCGGTAGGAATAACCTCGATTACCTGTGCTTGACGATCTGACATCTTCATTACTGAGCCCTTACCAAACTGTCGTTCGATTTGAGCGAGCGCGGTATCTAACGCCTTCTGGCGATCAGATACATTTTTATCTTCAGGCTTTGCTTTTTCAGTAGCCACTATCTTCTCCATTTCATTTCGAACGCCTGCGAGCGCAGCCGTTGGTATTCGGCCCAGAAGGTACGGAATATCTCTACGACAGCCCTTGGCGTTATAGAGACGCTGTGGGCGACAGGTAGAGCACCGCTCTGGCTGTTCAATCAGTTTCCTGACTCATCGCCTGCGCTTGGTAGCGAGGTGATGCGGATAAGGGTATCCGAACATCTGTTCGAAAGGTAGCAGGAGCCACTGACAAGTAGGGTGTGTCGCGTGCTGATCCTCCTGCCGCCCTCTGAGAAGAAGGCTGAGACAAGCAAGCCCACCCCCGCGATCGCTGTGTATCAAGGCGTGCTCTATCAGGCTCTCGGTTGGGCCACGTTATCGGCGGCGGCTCGCACCCGCGGTGAGGCATCGGTACGCATCATCTCGGCTAAATATGGCGCTATCGCCCCTTCGGCCCGGATTGAAAGCTACAAAGCGAAGATCGATAACAAAGCGCTCGCTGGACAGGTGGAAGAGCAACTGCGACTACTTGCGCGCGGGCTCATTGT
>CAZHPQ010000022.1:0-10894 GCA_964533845.1 uncultured Candidatus Planktophila sp. | reverse complement strand
TCCACATCGGCATATAACCAGTTGACTTTGCCATCGCCAGCACGGAATCTTTACAAGATTCAAATGAGAGTTCGCGCCAGAGGTGAGTAATTTTGCGATAACCCATCGCCTTTAACGGCGGCAAGTGATAGGCAAGTCGAAGAAAATACTGAGCACACTTTGCCAAGATGCGTGCAAATAAACTTGGCGGCAGAAGCTGCGTAGGACCTTCAAGCCAGAGCCCGGCAGGTGCAAGCGCAGTTACGCTCTTAACCCTCTCTGGATAGGCAGCAGCAACTTCGAGGGCAATCCATCCCCCAAGTGAGTTGCCTGCCACGTGAAATTGATTTATCTGATGTTCATTCTCCATCATTGCCGCGATTGCATGCGCTAGAGATTGCGGATCAAGCCGGTCATCATGAAGTGCTGCGCTGCCATGGCCCGGTAGATCAATGGGATAGATGACAAAGTGTTCTTCTAACCCGGAATAAAGTGATTTCCAAATAGTTCCTGCAGAACCAAGTCCATGAATCAAGACAAGTGCTGGTTTATCAGGTGCGTGACCGACTACAACTGTTGAAACTGGCATATTTAATATCGGTACTTCTCTGTCTCAGATGGACATTGCTTACACACTGCGCGCCAGATTTCATCAGCTTCACGCCCTGCCTTGAGCGCCTCATTAACTGTCAGTGAGCCGAGTTCGCTGATTGCAATATCTTGCGAGAACGATGGCGCCCATGCTTCACCAAAAGATAGAGACAGGCGTTCGCGAAGGTCAGAGATGCGCATTTACAAAACTCTCAGAAGAGGGTGCGATCAACCAGCAGCTCTGCTTGATCACGCGATTGCTTAGGTGTAATTGGTTGCATCACCTGACCGAGCAGCCAGCGCATGGCAAGCCCAGTGCCGGCCTCTGACTTGGTAGCTTCATAAATACAAGTAGCAAGGACCAGATAGAGAGGGTTCTGTGCCTGTGACATGACATCGATTAATAACTCTTGATCGTGAGCGCGCATCGCCTTGAGAGCCGCGTCTGCAGATATCTCACGTGAGAGAAGTTCCAGCGCATCTGCAGGAGTTCCAGCTCGCTGCGCTGCTTCGACAAGTCGCTCAACTTCGGCGGTAATGAGCGCCATTAAGACAGCGTTCTTATCGCGGTAATGGTTATACAAAGTTGCTCGAGAAACTTCTGATGCGTCAGCGATTTCAATCATTGAGATATTTGATGCGCCATTGAGGGCGATAAGGTTCTTAGTTGCCGAAAGAATTGCGCTCTCGGTACGGCGATGAATTCCGCCTTGCAATGAATATTTAGGCTGCGTCGACAACGGAGAGCTTTGCGCTTTCACGAGATTTGATTTCGTGGGCAACGCCGGTCATCACTGATGAGAGTGTGAGACCAAGTGCTTCGCAGATTGCATTGAGAAGTTCAGAGGATGCCTCTTTTTGACCACGTTCAACTTCTGAGAGGTAACCGAGAGAAACGCGCGCTTCACGCGCTACATCGCGCAGAGTGCGAGATTGTGAGGTGCGCGCATCGCGAAGTGTGTGGCCAACTGCCTCACGTAAAAGCGTCATTGCGTACTCCCCTCGTTTCTAGAGCTAAGAATACGGGCAAAGTTGCCTATTGCGCTGGATATAGCCCCCGTGCGCACGCCTTCTCGCCCACTATCGAGTTGTAGGTGCAGGGTCTGTGACATTGGCCCCTTAATAGCAATCCAGACTGTGCCTTCGCGGATTCCCATGTAATCACCTGGGCCGGCAATACCTGTAGTTGCGATAGCCCACGTTGATCCAAATTTTCCAAGAACGCCTGCCGCCATTTCATTTGCGACTTCTTCGCTGACAACGCTGTACTGCTCAATTGTCTTTGGCGATACTCCCAAGAAGTTAACTTTGACCTCAGATGTATAAGAAATCACTCCACCGAGAAAAACGGAAGATGCACCAGGAACTGTAGTCAGGGCATGACCTACGCCGCCAGCTGTCAGCGATTCTGCGACTGCAACAGTTTCACCGCGCTCTTTCAGGTGCTCAACTATTAAGCGAGCATGTGCAGATGTAGGCATGCACCAAAGTTACTCGTGTATTGCAATCCACGCCATAGCTGGCTAGCGGCTGCGCATCCACGCACGCACATAGTCATATGCAGTGGTGACGGTAAGAACGATTGCTATCGAGATAAAGCCAACACGGAACCATTCCAACCACGATGGGAAGGGAAGGATAAAGAATCCAACGCCAAAGTTCTGCATCAGGGTCTTGATCTTTCCGCCCTTACTTGCCGGAATTACTCCACCCTTAATGACCAAGAGTCTGAAGATGGTGATTCCAATTTCGCGGGTCAAGATAAGAATTGTGATCCACCAAGGAAAGCGATCAAGTATCGAAAGTGAAATCATGGCAGCTCCGATAAGCGCCTTATCTGCCACTGGATCTAGAAATGCGCCAAGTGGGGTAATTCGATTAGAGCTGCGCGCCCATTTTCCATCGACGATATCTGTCATGCCGAGGATGAAGAAGATGCACCATGCTGCAATCTGATAGGTCGGATTATCGCCGCCATCAAGAAAGAGTGCATACACGCCGAAAGGAATCAAGGCGATGCGCGTTACCGTCAAAGTGTTGGGGGTAATAAATGATGGAAGCTTCATGGGATCTACTTACGAGCCTCAGCCACAAGATCGGCGCCCATAGAATCAACAATCACCGCATCAATATATTCGCCCACTGAAAAATTGGTCCCGATAAATGAGGTAGTTCCATCAACTTCAGGTCCTTGATGCGCAGCTCGGCCTTCTTGTAGCTCTTCATCTTCAATGAGAACACGTACATGCTCGCCGATTCGCCCTGCAGCCCGAATAGAAACCATCTCGTCGGCAAGGGAAGAAAGTGATTCAACTCGTTCACGAATGACCTCTTCGGCGACCTTGTCACCAAGATCGAGGGCCTCGGTATTGTCTTCATCTGAATATCCAAAGATTCCAACTGCATCAAGTTTTGCGGCTGTAATGAAGTTTGCCAGCTCATCAAAATCACTCTGGGTCTCGCCAGGGAATCCCACAATGAAATTAGAGCGAATTCCTGCCTCAGGAGAGAGCGCCCGAATCTGAGTAATCAGATGTAAGAACTTCTCGGAATCTCCGAAGCGGCGCATACGGCGAAGCACTGATGGGCTGGAATGTTGGAAAGATAAATCAAAGTAAGGAGCAACCTTGTCGGTCTCAATCATCGCTTGCAGCAACGTCGGGCGCATCTCGGCTGGTTGTAGATACGAAAGGCGTACTCGCTCAACGCCTGGAATCTCGGCAAACTCGTGGAGGATCTTCTCCATCAGTTTGAGGTCACCTAGATCCTTGCCATATGAAGTTGTATTTTCGCTGACGAGAAAGAGTTCGCTGACTCCATTTTGGCCAAGCCAGAGCGCTTCTTGCAGAATTTCGGTGGGGCGACGAGATATAAAGGAACCGCGGAAGTATGGAATCGCACAGAAAGAACATCGTCGGTCACACCCTGATGCAATCTTCAGTGGCGCCCAAGGCGCGTTTCCGAGGCGTTTGCGAAAGAGGGAACCACCGGCGCCCACTGCTGATTGAAAAGATTCATCGCGCGCTTGTGCACGTTCTACTGGAGCGATGGGAAGAAGCGCGCGTCGATCTCGTGGTGTGTGTGGAGTGTGAGCATTTCCGCTGATGATTGATTGCAATCGCTCCGAGATATCTTGATAGTCATCAAAACCTAAGATGGCATCAGCCTCAGGCAGGGCCTCTGCCAACTCTTTTCCGTACCGTTCTGCCATACAGCCAACCGCCACTACCGCTCGCGTGGTTCCGTGGCCTTTCAGAGAGTTAGCTTCGAGCAAGGCATCAACTGAATCTTTCTTGGCAGATTCGATAAAGCCACACGTGTTTACAACTGCAACTTCGGCTGATTCAACATCTTCAACAAGAGTCCAGCCATCGGCAGCTAAGCGGCCAGCGAGTTCTTCGGAGTCGACCTCATTACGTGCACAGCCCATAGTGACAATTGCTACTGTGCGAGACATAGGGGCGATGTTACAGGGTTACCCCGTTTACTTCTTCTGACTTCAACGGAAAGTTCGACGAACCTCTTCATTTTGACCACCTAATGGAGGCAAAAGTTCTCCATCGACAGTCACATCTAGCCCTGCTGGGTTACTTAAGTAAACGCTAATCGCTCTAGTTCCTTGAAAATTCTTAGTATCGCCCTGGAAGAGAGATCCCTTAATAACTCTTGTTCCATCAACAATCACATCAATATAGGAGTTGCCACGAACTGCGCTGAGAGTCAGCGTCACTTTTCCATCAGAAACTTCAACCGGAGCAGTTGCTTCTTGAGCTGGCGTTGGCGCAACAGAGGGTTCTGCAGTTGGAGATGCAGATGCAACGACAGCCGGCTGGGTATCAGAACTTTGATTAGACATCACAATTTGGACTACGCCGAAGGTGAAGAGCACTGCTAAAGAAATCGAAGCAGGAACTTTCCAGGAGATTGCCTTCTTCTCGTGAGGAACTTGCATGACATTATTCTCGACAAGTAAGTCACCAATTGCACGATTTTCGAGTGAATGCTCTTCGTTATAAAGGTTGATTAATTCAAGTGGATCTGCGCCAATTTTATTTGCAATATTACGAAGATGGCCTCGCGCATATGTATCTCCACCGCAATGAACAAAGTTGTTATTTTCCATCTCAGTAAGAAGACCGATGCGGATGCTGGTTGATTCAGAAAGTTGCTCAATGGAAAGGCGCGCGGCGATGCGAGCATCACGAATTACCTGACCAAGAGTCATATCTGGCGCCGCCTTTGGTGGGAAAGAGTGGAAGGCAATTCTAACTTTAGACCTTTATCTTCTTATAGTGAAGTGTCCCCTATTTAGGTAAATCACCCCTGAATAGCACCCGACGCTTGGATGACGAATTAGTAGTCGCGGAGCGTGGCAAGAACAGAATCGAGTTCATCAGGCTTAACCAAGACAGCGCGCGCCTTGGAACCTTCTGACGGTCCTACGATTCCCCGAGACTCCATCAGATCCATCAAGCGGCCAGCTTTAGCAAAGCCAACGCGCAGCTTGCGCTGCAACATAGAGGTTGAACCGAATTGAGTTCCAACCACAAGTTCGACAGCCTGAATCAAGATATCTAAATCATCGCCAATTTCTTTATCAATGTTCTTATTTGATTGAGCAACTTGGGTGACATCTTCACGATAGCGCGGTGAAAGTTGCTTCTTGACGTGGTTTGTAACTGCTTCGATTTCACGTTCTGAAACGTAGGCGCCTTGAATACGGATAGCGCGGCTTGCCCCCATCGGAATAAAGAGCCCATCGCCCTGACCGATGAGTTTTTCGGCTCCTGGGCTATCGAGAATAACGCGACTGTCGGCAAGGGATGAAGTCGCAAATGAAAGTCGCGATGGCACATTTGCCTTGATGAGCCCTGTAACAACATCTACAGATGGGCGCTGCGTTGCAAGAACTAAGTGAATACCTGCAGAACGTGCCAACTGGGTGATTCGCACAACTGATTCTTCTACTTCGCGAGCCGCCACCATCATGAGATCTGCAAGCTCGTCGATAATTACAAGGAGATATGGGTAAGGCTCAACAATGCGATCTGAACCAGGAGGAGCAACTACCTTGCCAGCGCGAACAGCTTTGTTGAAATCATCGATATGTCTAAAGCCAAAGGTTGCCAAATCTTCATAACGTAGATCCATTTCACGGACTACCCAAGTCAGCGCATCGGCAGCCTTCTTTGGATTGGTGATGATGGGAGTAATCAGATGCGGAATTCCTTCATACGCGGTGAGCTCAACGCGCTTGGGGTCAATCAAAACCAAACGAACATCATCAGGTGTTGCGCGCATCAATATCGAGGTAATCATCGCGTTAATCATCGAAGATTTTCCAGCACCTGTCGCTCCTGCAACCAAAAGGTGCGGCATCTTCGCCAAGTTGGCGCATACATAATTTCCTTCAACATCCTTGCCGAGGGCAACCAACATCGGATGGTGATCCTGACCAGCCACGCTCGAACGCATGACATCACCTAGGGCGACAATCTCGCGATCTGCGTTGGGAATCTCAATTCCAACCGCTGATTTGCCCGGAATAGGCGAGAGAATTCGAACCTCGCTACTTGCAACCGCATAAGAAATATTCTTTGAAAGCGCGGTAATGCGCTCCACCTTTACTGCGTTTCCGAGTTCAACTTCATAGCGAGTAACGGTTGGGCCACGCATAAAGCCTGTTACTTGGGCATCGATTTCAAATTGCTTAAAGACTTCAGTCAAAGCCGCAACGACAGAGTCGTTGACCTTCGACTTGGCCTTTGCCGCGGGTCCTACCTTAAGAAGATCCTGTGATGGAAGTTCATACTTCACATCACTCGTCAGAAGAAGTTGCTCGGGGCGCTTTTCAGATTGTGGCGCTGGCTTTAGCTGAGATTCCAGTGGAGTGCGAGGCACTTCGACTGTGAATTCTTGGTCAAACTCTTCTTCATCAATCTCTTCCTCTTGATTCCAGGCAACAACTGGTGATTCAAATGGTGGAGTATCTGAGATCTCAAACTCTTTCTCTTCACGCACAGGACGCTTTGACCAGAGCCAGATTGAAAGTACTTTGATGCGGATGCCAACTTTTGAAAGTGGCGTTGCAGTAATGATTAAGATGCCGAAGAAGAAGAGAACAATGAGTAGCGGATATGCAAGGAGCGAGGTCATCAGCGCAACAAGTGGTTTAGCTACCCAATATCCGAGTTGGCCTCCCCCATCGCGAATCGCTGTTGCGCCGGTTGGGTTGGTCGCTCCGAGCGAACCATTGAGCAGATGCGCAAGCCCGGTAGAACTGATAATCAGAAGAAGAGTGCCGATGGTAATGCGACCAGTTGCATGGCTATCTTCTGGTTTACGAAACAGTCGAACTGCAAAGTAGAGAAGGACCAGAGGAGATGAGAATCCAATAACTCCGAATGCGCCTACAAAGAATGAATATAGATTTCTGCTGACTAAATTATCTGCATGGAACCAAGTTCCGGCAAAGGCTGCGAGAGCAATAAGTAGGACAAGGAGCGCAGCTCCATCGCGATGATGAGCAGGATCTAAATCGCGCGCGCCGCGAGCTACAAATCTGACAGACGAGCCGAGCGCTCTGGCGAGAACTCGCCATAATCCACCTAGGGCTTGCGAAACTACCGAGAAGGCTGACCTTCCGGATGTGCGTTTCTTCTTCTTAGCCACACCTTCAATCTTAGGTGGAGGGTAAATCTCGTTGATGAAGGCGCGCCGACCTATACCTCTACTACTACCGGGACAATCATCGGACGTCGACGATGTTTTTGTCCGACCCAACTTCCAATAGTGCGACGTACAACTTGTGAAAGCTGATGTGTGCCATTGACGCCCTCTGCAACAGCACTTGTCAATGCGCGTTCAATCTGACCACGTACCTCATCAAAGAGCGCTTCATCTTCATTAAATCCACGTGCATGAATATCTGGGCCGGCCACAATTTTTCCGGTCTGTGATTCGATAACCACAATCACTGAGATAAATCCTTCTTCACCAAGGATGCGGCGATCTTTCAGAGAGGACTCAGTAATGTCACCGATACTCTGGCCGTCTACATAGACAAATCCGCAAGGAACTGCACCGGCTACCTCAGCAACGTGATCGACCAGATCTACAACAATTCCATTTTCAATGATGAATGCATTCTCGCGCGGTACCCCCGCTTGAATCGCAATCTCAGCATTTGCTTTGAGATGGCGCCATTCACCGTGAACCGGCAAAACATACTTCGGCTTAACAATGTTGTAGCAATAAAGAAGTTCACCAGCTGCAGCATGGCCTGAGACATGGACAAGTGCATTTGCCTTATGAACGACCTTTGCCCCATAGCGAGTGAGTTCGTTAATGATGCGGTACACCGAGTTTTCATTTCCAGGAATGAGAGAGGAGGCCAAAATTACGGTGTCACCATCTCCAACTCGAATTTGGTGGTCGCCATTTGCCATACGTGAGAGCGCTGCCATCGGTTCGCCTTGTGAACCAGTACAAATCAGAACTACTCGATCATCGTAGTTATCGAGTTCACGAGCATCAAAGAGAATTCCAGATGGGACGGTCAGATAACCCATATCTTCGGCTATCTTCATATTACGAATCATGGAGCGGCCAATAAATGCAACGCGACGCCCATGGAGTGCGGCGGTATCGATGACTTGCTGAACGCGATGCACATGGGATGAGAAGGAAGCAACAATCACGCGGCGCTGTGTTGAGGCGATAACTCGATTAAGCGCCGGCATAATTTCGCGCTCAGCTGGAGTAAATCCTGGAATATCAGCGTTGGTGGAATCGACTAAGAAGAGATCTACACCCTCATCCCCCAAGCGCGCGAAGGTGCGCAAATCGGTAATGCGCCCATCGAGTGGAAGTTGATCCATCTTAAAGTCACCCGTATGCAGAACTGTTCCGGCACGAGTATGTACTGCAACTGCAAGCGCATCAGGAATGGAGTGGTTTACTGCGATAAATTCGAGTTCAAAAGGTCCGACATCTTCGCGATTTCCTTCGCGAACTTCGTGAGTCAGCGGTGAAATTCGATGTTCTTTACATTTCGCAGTAATCAGCGCAATAGTTAAAGGCGAGCCATAGACCGGAATATCCCCACGTTCGCGCAGAAGATAAGGCACCGCACCGATATGGTCTTCATGACCATGGGTAAGAAAGATTCCAACAACATCGTTGAGGCGATCGCGTATATAGCTAAAGTCAGGAAGAATGAGATCAATTCCAGGTTGATTATCTTCAGGAAAGAGAACTCCGCAGTCGATGATAAGTAGCTTGCCCTGCATCTCGTAGACAGTCATATTGCGACCAATTTCAGAGATGCCGCCAAGAGCCACAATGCGAAGACCGCCATCAACTAACTTCGATGGCGTCCCTAAATTGGGGTGAGGGTGCTGTGTCATTAGTTTTTTAGAGTGACGCCACCAGCGCTGAGATCTTTACGCAGTTGCTCGATCTGTGCGGCTGTTGCATCAACGAGTGGCAGACGAGTGGTTCCTCCGGGTAGACCCATGAGGTTCATCGCGGCCTTGGTCAAAATTGCACCCTGTGTGCGGAATGTTCCGGTGAAGACCGGAAGAAGCTGTTGGTGAATTTCAAGTGCACGAGCGCTATCGCCGGCAAACCAAGCGTTAAGCATCTCTTTGAGTTCGCGACCTACCGTGTGGCCGCAGACTGAGACGAAACCAACTGCACCGACAGATAGGAAAGGTAAGTTGAGGATGTCATCTCCTGAATAGACGGGAATTCCGCAGCGCTTGATTACCCACGAAGTTGCCGCAATATTTCCTTTGGCATCCTTAAGAGCGACAATGTTGTCGACAGTTTCAAAGAGTTTGACGATTGTGTCTGATTCAATTTCAACGCCTGTGCGACCAGGGATGTCATACATCATGATGGGAAGATCTGTAGCGGCGGCAACAGCGCGGAAGTGCGCTTCGATTCCAGCTTGAGGTGGTTTGTTGTAATACGGAGTAACAATCAAGATTCCATCAGCGCCAGCATCTTGAGAGCGCTTGGCTTGTTCGACTGTGTATGAAGTTTCATTATCGCCAGCGCCGGAGAGAACCTGCACCTTGCTGCCAACGACGCTCTTTACGACCTTGATGATCTCAAGTTTTTCAGAGGATTTAGTGGTTGGGGCTTCACCGGTTGTTCCGTTGACCGCGATACCGTCATGGCCGGTATCAACTAAATGTTGCGCGAGTTTGGCAACGCCATCCCAATCGATCGCCCCATCCTTATCAAAGGGGGTCACCATTGCGGTGATTAACTGACCGAAGGGAGCGTGCGTACTCATTTGGGCATCTTATCGCTTAAGGCGCGATACGACCAGATTTTTCAAATGCTCCGTATGTTAGCGGCATCAATTTTGCGAATTCGGCTTCCATCTTTTCGGCCACCATCTCGATTTCTCGCTGTGGGTAGCTAGGAAAGTGCGAACCTTCGCGCGCGGTACGAAGAGAGAGGAAGTTCATGAGTGCACGCGCATTCATGGTGACATACATAGATGAGTATGTTGCAACAGGCAAAACTGCACGCGCTACTTCGCGGGCAACTCCTGCTTCGAGCATCTTCTGATATGAATCGTAGGCAATCAGATAAGCATCTTTCATCGCCTTGATAGTTACTTCATACTGTTCAGGAGTGCCATCAACAAATGTATAAGCACCAGTCTTTCCAACTTGAACCAACTTTCGCTCAGGAGATGGAATGTAGAAGACTGGCTTTAGTTCGCGATAGCGACCAGATTCTTCATTGTAAGAAGCGATGCGATGGCGCATAAATTCGCGGAAGACAAATATTGGAGCTGAGACGAAGAATGTCATCGATGTGTGCTCGAAAGGAGAGCCATGTCGCTCGCGCGCTAAGTAATTGATCAAACCTGCAGAACGCGCTGGATCTTCACCAATCTCATCGAGCGATAGTTCGCCCGCTGTAGATACGCGCGCTGCCCAAATAACATCGGCATCGCTTGCGCTGGATTTGATGAGTTCAACAGAGACATCGTCTCTAAAAATTACGGTCTCAGACATGTTCGCACCTTATCTATCAACCCCCCTCCACCTGATGGATATCTAGGGCACAATTGCCGCGTGTCATCAGTGAACCGCGCCACCGTAACTCAAAGTCTGAGCGTCTCCTTCACTGTTGGACTCTATGGAACCGCTTTTGGGGCAGCTGGAGTCGCAGCCGGATTCTCAATTCTGCAAACGTGCCTGCTCTCACTTCTAACTTTTTCAGGCGCATCACAATTCGCAGTCGTTGGAGTTATCGGTGCAGGAGGAAGTGCAATCTCAGGAATTGCAACAGCTTCACT
>CAZHPQ010000021.1:14913-16364 GCA_964533845.1 uncultured Candidatus Planktophila sp. | reverse complement strand
GTTTTCCATCAATCATCTTGGTAACAACCTGTGGCTTACCAACTGTTAGCTCAAAGCTTTCGCGCTTCATGATTTCAACAAGAACAGCGAGCTGAAGTTCGCCACGTCCCTGAACTTCCCATGTATCTGGGCGCTCAGTGTTGAGAACGCGAAGTGAAACGTTACCAATCAGCTCTTTATCAAGGCGATCTTTTACTTGGCGCGCAGTAAGCATCTTGCCGCTCTTGCCCGCAAGAGGTGATGTATTAATACCGATTGTCATCGAGATTGATGGTTCATCAACTGTAATGAGTGGAAGCGCATGTGGATTTTCGAGGTCTGCAAGAGTTTCACCCAAGGTGATTGTCTCGATACCAGCGACCGCAATGATGTCGCCGGGGCCTGCCTCAAGTGCTGGAACGCGCTCGAGCGCTTCGGTCATCAGAAGTTCTGAAACTTTGACGCGCTCTGTTGTTCCATCTGTCTTAATCCACGAAACAGTCTGTCCCTTTTTAATAACACCTTCGTGAACGCGGCAGAGAGCCAAACGTCCAAGGAATGGTGACGAGTCAAGGTTTGTGACGTGTGCTTGAAGTGGTGCACCTTCGTGATAAACCGGAGCTGGAATTGCAGAGAAGATAGTGTCGAACAGTACGTCGAGGTTCTCTTCTTCTGGCATTCCACCATCTGCTGGACGAGTAAGAGATGCACGACCTGCCTTGGCAGATGCATACACAACTGGGAATTCAATCTGCTCTTCATTGGCATCGAGATCGAGGAAGAGTGCATATGCCTCATCGACAACTTCTGCGATACGTGAGTCAGGACGATCAACCTTATTAATCAGCAAGATCACCGGAAGGTTCTTCTGGAGCGCTTTACGCAATACGAAACGTGTTTGTGGCAGCGGACCTTCAGATGCATCGACGAGAAGGATTACGCCATCAACCATTTCAAGACCACGTTCAACTTCGCCACCGAAATCTGCGTGGCCAGGTGTATCAATGATGTTGATGATTGTGTCACCGCGCTTGACCGCAGTGTTCTTAGCAAGAATCGTGATTCCCTTCTCGCGTTCTAGATCCATTGAATCCATCATGCGGTCTTGGCCTTCTTCTTGCTTTTTATGCGCTGCGAATGCACCGGATTGCCACAACATCGCATCAACGAGTGTGGTCTTTCCGTGGTCAACGTGAGCGATGATCGCTACGTTGCGCAGGTTGTCGCGAGTCTTCTTAGGAAGATCCTTGAGGTGCGCCTGGTTAAGGCGTGCGCGGGCTGTATTTTGCGTTGTATTAGACATTGAATCTGAACTCCACTACGTCTCCGTCTTGCATGATGTATTCCTTGCCTTCCATACGGACCTTGCCCTTTGCCTTCGCATCGACCATTGAGCCCGCTTCTACCAAGTCGGCAAAAGAAACGATTTCAGCTTTAATGAAACCCTTTTGGAAATCTGTGTGAATGACGCC
>CAZHPQ010000021.1:1643-14813 GCA_964533845.1 uncultured Candidatus Planktophila sp. | reverse complement strand
AAGAAACGATTTCAGCTTTAATGAAACCCTTTTGGAAATCTGTGTGAATGACGCCAGCTGCCATTGGTGCAGTGTCGCCTTTATGAATAGTCCAAGCACGTGCTTCCTTTGGACCTGCTGTTAAATAAGTTTGTAGACCAAGAGTGTCGAATCCAACGCGTGCCAGCGTTGCAAGACCTGGCTCTTTCAAACCAATTGCTTGCAGTAATTCGAGCGCGTCTTCATCAGGAAGTTCAGCTAGCTCGGCCTCTGTTTTGGCATCCAAGAAAATTGCCTCAGCTGGAGCCACCAGCGCAGATAACTTGGCGCGAAGGGCTTCATCGGCAAGTTCAGCGGCATCAACATTAAAGACGTAAAGGAATGGTTTTGCTGTCAGCAGGTGAAGCTCGTGGAGCAAGGTGAGATCAATCTTTGATTGCGAGAGCGGCTTACCTGATTGCAACCATTCGTTGGCAGCCTTTACCGCTTCAAGAATTGGCGCCTTCTCTTTAGCAACGCGCGCCTCTTTTTCTAGTCGCGGAATTGCCTTTTCAATAGTCTGTAAATCTGCGAGCGCTAGTTCTGTATTGATGGTTTCGATATCACTGGAGGGATCGATACGACCATCAACGTGGACAACATCACCATCGTTAAAGACGCGGATTACTTGGCAGATGGCATCGGTTTCGCGGATATTGGCAAGGAACTTATTTCCAAGGCCCGCACCCTCAGATGCTCCCTTGACGATGCCGGCGATATCAACGAATGAGAGAGCCGCAGGAAGAATCTTTTCGGAAGCGAAGATCTCAGCGAGCTTGGCTAAACGCTCATCGGGAACGCCTACGACGCCCACATTGGGCTCGATGGTGGCAAAGGGATAGTTGGCGGCCAAGACATTGTTCTTGGTGAGAGCGTTAAACAGGGTCGACTTTCCGACATTCGGTAGTCCGACGATTCCAATTGAGAGGCTCATAAGTAGGACAGCCTACGCGGGATTGTCAGCGCCTCCTGCCACGATTGCCCCATGTCCAGCGCACTCGTGACCTTAATAACTCTCATTTGTGGCCTATTTATTGGCCTCGCCCTCGGTATCTGGATTTCAAAGATTAAATCCAGTGCAGCAGGTGGCGGTAATGAAAAACTTGCACAAGAACTCAACGATGTACGTGTATTGCTTAAGGCATCTGAAGATCGATTAAAGGCAGCTGAAGCAAAGTCCGAAAATGAAACAAAGATTGCAACGCAACTCGAAGAGATGAAATCAACTGTCGAACGCATGCGCGCGCAGGCACAAGATGCATCTGAAAAGCGAGTGGCATCTGAAACTCAACTCATCGGCACTATCGATGAGATGCGTAAAGCATCCGCCTCATTCTTTGATGAAACTAAGAAGATTGCTGGCGCACTTGCTAGCTCGCAGACTCGCGGCAAGTTCGGTGAAGCGCAGCTACAACTTTTGCTGGAACAAGCGGGCTTGCGCGAGGGCCACGAATTTCAGGCGCAGCGTTCCACAACAGATGCTGATTCATCGGGCATTCCAGATATCACTGTCGCAATGCCTGGCGGCTCAAAGCTCTTCATTGACTCTAAATTTCCATTCGATCGCTTCCTCGAAGCCTTTGCTACCGAAGACCAAGATCTGCGCGATGAACTTCTGGCTGCGCACACCAAGGATTTGCTCAAGCATGTTGATGCCCTTGCAAAGCGCGGCTACCACAAATCACAAGGTTCGCCAGATTTTGTCGTTCTCTTCCTCCCCTTTGAAACCCTTCTCGCTGAATCACTTCGCATCGATCCGCTACTTCTCGAAAAGTCATTTAAGGTCGGCGTGACGCTGGCAACTCCAACTTCCATGATGGCGCTGCTGCGCACAGTGGGACATATCTTTACCCGCAATCAACTCGCTGAAAATGCCGATGACATCACCAAAGTTGCCGGCACCTTCCTGAAAAATCTCACCCTGTTACATACAAAGATTGTCGCAGTCGGTAAGGCGATTAATTCAACTTCTAAAGCCTACGAAGATCTTGTGCCAACTGCCGAAAAGACTGTGCTCGCACCTGCTCGCCGCATCCACAAGTTGGGCGTTACTGGCGATAAAGATAAACTTGCAATCGAATACCCAGAAGCGCCCGCTAGCGTGCGAGAACTACAGAACGCAGAGTTAGATGGCGATGATGGTTATATTGATGTCGAAGTTGTAGAGGAGTAAAGAGATGGCAACAGCGATTAAGAAGCCTGCAATTCCAGGTCCCGGCCTTAAGAAGCAGGGCGTTGTTGTGCTGCAATCTTTCTTCCTCTTCGTACTCGTCGGCCTTGAGATGTGGGTACGCGATGGCGCTGGAATTCTCTCTGGGCTGGCTATCTGTCTAGTTACCTTCGGCGGTATCGCCTATGGCCGTACCGGCACTCGTTATGTTTCAGCAGTTACTCCACCTCTTGCCTTTGCGGCAACTGCTCTCTTGCTCACAATTCTCTCTGACGGCCTTCGTCCATCACGCGTCGGAATTGATTTCATTGCAACTCTTGCCAGCGTTGCGCCATTCTTACTCGGCAGCGCTCTCTATGGCTGGTTTATGTTCTTTAACGAGAAGGCGAAGAACCGCCCATCTAAGCGTTTACAGAGCGCTCCAGAAGTTCGCTAAAACCTTCGCAGTCTCTTCCGGTTGATCTTCATTAGGGCAATGTCCCGCCGCCTTAATAATCGTGCGGGGCGCAGCTAAATCCTTCGCCATCTGATCCTGTAAATCTAAAGGCCAGGCATCATCGGTTTCACCGTATACAACATGCACAGGAATATTGAGTGCCGCAATCTCCTTTATCAATGACTGCGCACCCTGAAGGTGTAGCGCCATGGTGTGCGTTGAACGCGGGTCAGATGCGGTCCAACGCTTCTTGTACAGCTCATAACGCGGTAGCAACTTATCTGTCTCTTCTTTAAAGCGATCCCAAGATTCTTGCATCGACATACTGGCCAATATCTCAATACTTGCTTGCAACTCTGGCTTGCCTGGAATCCCATGCGGACCGCTGCAGAACAAAGTCAGCGATGAGAATGTGTCAGGAGACTCAACTACTGCTCGCTGTGAAATTAAGCCACCGAATGAATGTCCAAAAAGGTGTGGCTTAACAAAACCAAAACTGTTCACTAGCTCGATGACATCTAGCGCTAGAGAGCGCACTTCATATGCACCTTCTCGCACGCTATGCGCTGATTCATGTTGGCCGCGATTATCAAAGGTCAATACGCGATATCCCATATCTGCGAGCAAGGGACCAATCAGATTGAAATCTTCTTTACTGCCGGTCCAGCCATGCACAAGAACTACATCTGCGATACGTGTAGTTGGTTCGTAGATTTCAACGGCTAACTTTTCGCCCTGAATATCTACGAAAGTGGCCACTATTTGGCAGCCTTTAGATCTGCGCGAAGCTCTTTAGGTAGGGCAAAGAGGAGGGTCTCTTCAGTAGCGCGCACCTCTTGCACATCGTGATAACCAAGTGATTGCAGATGCTTAAGCAAATCATCAACCAAGATTTCAGGAACAGATGCGCCGCTGGTAACGCCAATAGTTTCAGCCTTTTCAAACCATTCATCCTTTACCTCTGCTGCATAATCAACGAGATAGGCAGCTTTGGCGCCATATTCAAGGGCCACTTCAACTAAACGCACTGAGTTTGAAGAGTTGGTAGATCCCACAACGATGACGAGATCTGCTTGCGGTGCAATCGCCTTAATTGCTTCTTGGCGGTTCTGGGTGGCATAACAGATGTCATCAGATGGAGGGTTAGCAATCTCAGGAAAGCGCTCTTTTAGGATTGCAACAGATTGCATCGTTTCATCGACAGAAAGAGTTGTCTGAGTAAGCCAGACCAACTTCTTACCAGGAGTTGGTTGAACGGTGCGCGCCTCATCGAGTCCGTCGACAATGCGTACTTTGCCGGGTGCTTCACCAGCAGTTCCTTCGACTTCTTCGTGGCCATTGTGGCCAATCAATAAAATTTCGGTCTCATCATCTGCAAAGCGCTTTACCTCGTTATGTACCTTGGTAACGAGTGGGCACGTTGCATCAATGGTCTTCAAATTACGAGCAGCTGCCGCCTCGTGAACTGCAGGAGATACACCGTGTGCTGAGAAGACAACGGTTGCACCTTCTGGAACTTCATCGGTCTCGTTAACAAAGATAACGCCACGTTGTTCGAGAGTTGAGACCACATGCTTGTTATGGACAATCTCTTTGCGGACATAGACAGGAGCTCCATAGAGTTCGAGTGACTTTTCAACGGCCACAACTGCTCGGTCGACGCCTGCGCAATACCCACGCGGCGCAGCTAGGAGAACTCTCTTGCTCATGCGGGTGAGTCTATTAGGCTCGCGCTATGTTCGAAACTTCAAGCGAATCCCCCGCCCCAGTTCGGGTCGTCTCTGAAGCGCTCAAGGAATATATCGATCGTTTAGGCCCTATCTGGATTGAGGGCGAGATTTCAGAATTAAATGAACGCAGCGGCGGTATGGCTTTTATGCGACTGCGCGATACATCGGCAGATATGAGCATCTCTGTGATGTGTTACAAATCAGTTTTAGCAACTGCACAACCACTTCCAGCTAATGCTCGCGTTGTTATTCATGCCAAACCATCATGGTTTACCAAGAATGGTTCGCTGACAATGTCAGCAAAAGAGATACGTCAAGTAGGAGTCGGTGAACTCCTTGCTCGCCTTGAGGCGCTGAAAGAGAAGTTGGCGCTCGAGGGGCTCTTTAACTCAGATCGCAAAGTGAGGTTGCCGCTGCTGCCACGCACCGTTGGGTTGATCTGTGGACGCAATACCGATGCTGAAAAAGATGTTGTTGAAAATGCGCGGCGTCGCTGGCCTGCTGTGCAATTTGAGATTCGAGAAGTTGCCGTGCAAGGCGCTGCTGCAGTTGTCGAAGTTTCGCAAGCCTTGCAAGAGTTAGAAACTAATCCTCTCGTTGATGTCATCATCATTACTCGTGGTGGTGGCTCTTTTGAAGATCTCTTGCCCTTTAGCGATGAATCACTCGTTCGCTTAGCTGCATCTTGTAAGACTCCTATTGTCAGCGCTATCGGTCACGAGAAAGATGCGCCTTTACTTGATCTTGTTGCTGATTACCGTGCATCTACGCCAACAGATGCTGCCAAGAGAGTTGTTCCTGATATTGCCCAAGAAATTAGCGATATTGAGAAGTTGCGCGATCGCGCGCTGCGTTCTTTGGTGGCCCGCCTTGACTTTGAATCACAGCAGATTTCCCAACTTCGTAACCGCCCCGTGATGAAAGACCCGATGGTCATGGTCACCACCCGGCGCGATGAGTTAAAGGCGCTCCGAGATCGTGCGCTACGCGGTTTTGCATCCTTGATTGAAATTGAGAAGAAAGAGTTGAAGGGTGTGCGTGATCACTTACGTTCACTCTCGCCACAATCAACGATGGACCGTGGCTATGCAGTAGTGCAGTTAACTGATGGAAAGATTCTGCGCGATGCCACCAAGTTAAAGGCTGGCACCGATTTACGCATCCGCGTAGCCAAAGGCGAGACCAGCGCCACAGTCACAGCAAGCAACGATTGAGAGTAGATTGTTCCTATGGCAGCAAGTGAGAAGAAGCTCTCCTACGAACAAGCCCGCGAAGAGCTTGCCGAAATTGTTGAATCCCTCGAAGATGGCAGCGCGACCTTAGAAGAATCACTCAAGCTCTGGGAACGTGGCGAAGAGTTGGCCAAGATCTGCCAAGAATGGTTAGACGGGGCGAAGAAGAAGATTGAAGCCGCTAAAAAAGGCGCTGAATAATGTCTCCAAATTTTTCATACTCTGATCTTTTGCCGATCGGAGAAGACACAACAAAGTATCGCCTGATATCTCGTGAAGGTGTGAGCGTTGTAAAGCTCGGCGATAAAGAGTTTCTGCAGGTAGAACCTTCAGCGCTGACAATGCTGACAGAGACTGCCATCCACGATATTTCACATTACCTACGTAGCGAGCATCTTGAGCAGCTAGCGAAGATTTTAAAAGATCCAGAAGCTTCAGCTAATGATCGCTTTGTTGCGCTCGATCTTCTGAAGAATGCCAATATCGCAGCTGGTGGCATCTTGCCGATGTGCCAAGACACTGGCACCGCGCTGATCATGGGCAAGAAGGGTCAGTATGTGTTGACCACTGCCAAAGATGAAGTTGCGCTTTCTCAAGGCGTTTATGACGCCTATACAAAGTTAAATCTGCGCTATTCGCAGATGGCGCCTGTGACAACTTGGGAAGAGAAGAACACCGGCAATAACCTGCCTGCCCAGATTGAAATTTATGCAGATAGCGATCACCAAGATGAATACAACTTTATGTTTATTGCTAAAGGCGGCGGTAGCGCCAATAAATCATTCTTGTATCAAGAGACTAAGGCTGTATTGAATCCAACTTCGTTTATGAATTGGCTCGATGCAAAGCTCCGTTCAATTGGAACTGCAGCCTGTCCTCCCTATCACTTGGCAATTGTGATTGGTGGCACCAGCGCTGAGCACACTGTAAAGACAGCGAAGCTAGCCAGCACCCATTACCTCGATCACTTGCCAACGCAAGGAGATGCTGCAACTGGCCACGGCTTCCGTGATTTAGCGCTAGAGGAAGAAGTCTTTAAGTTAACTCAGAAGCTAGGAATCGGCGCACAGTTCGGTGGAAAGTATTTCTGCCACGATGTCCGCGTCGTACGACTACCCCGCCACGGCGCATCTCTACCTATCGCAATCGCTGTTTCATGTTCTGCCGATCGCCAAGCAAAGGCGAAGATCACTAAAGATGGCATCTTCCTTGAACAACTTGAGACAGAGCCTGCTCACTTCTTACCTGAAACCACTGATGAGCACCTCGATGACAACGTTGTTGCGATTAATCTCAACCAACCGATGGATGCCATCCGCGCCGAGCTTTCGAAACACCCTGTAAAGACCCGTGTTTGCCTGACGGGAACGATTGTGGTTGCTCGCGATATCGCACATGCGCGTATTAAAGAGATGATTGATGCAGGTAAGCCGATGCCGGATTACATGAAGAACTACGCGGTTTATTACGCAGGTCCTGCCAAGACTCCAACTGGCTTGGCCTCTGGTTCCTTTGGTCCAACAACTGCAGGTCGTATGGATTCTTATGTCGATCAATTCCAAGCTCATGGTGGATCTTTTGTCATGCTCGCAAAAGGCAATCGCTCAAAGGCAGTTACCGATGCCTGCGCCAAACATGGTGGCTTCTATCTAGGTTCTATCGGCGGACCGGCAGCTCGCCTTGCTCAAGATTGCATCAAGAAAGTTGAAGTTCTCGATTTTGAAGATTTAGGAATGGAAGCAGTCTGGAAAATTGATGTTGTTGACTTTCCCGCCTTCATCGTCGTTGACGATAAGGGAAATGATTTCTTTGCAGAGACTATGCGCCCGCTAACAATTGGCCTTAAGCCCGAGAATTAAGAAGCAGCCCGAAAATTAAAGTGAGGCCGGCTTAGTAGTAGCGGTGGCGCTTGAACTTTGACCACGCGTTACATGGTGTGTCATAGCGGATATCGATATAGCGAAGTCCCCAACGAATCTGAGTCACTGGGTTGGTGCGCCAATCGGTTCCAACAACTGCCATCTTGTCAGCTGGTAGCGCCTGAGGAATTCCATGGGCGCCGGTTCGCTTATTGCGAGCCTTGTAATTCCAATTGCTCTCTTTGGTCCAAAGGCTATTGAGGCAGGAATACTGTTTATCGTCCCAGGCGTACTCGACGTTCATAATCGCCTTGGCAACTCGTTTGGCGCCGTACTCTTCGCGAGCTTGGTTTACCTGCTGCATCGCATAAGCAACCAACGCCATCTCAGAGGTCTGACCTATCAAGGCAGCCGATGGCATAGTGCCAGCAACCGTCAGGTTCTTAGAAGCTGGCAGGGCAAGGCGAGTGGTCATAGGAAATTCGAGGCCGTAGGCAGTTGTCTGGGAGGTCGCGATAAAGAGCATCGAAGCGACCATCGTCCAGAGCGCCGGCTTGAAGTGCTTGGAAGTTTTGAGGCAGGCAAGAGCGGCGAAGAAGTCACGGATATCTCGTGTCATCTGATCTGCTCCTACTCTGTACTCGCGTGGCAACGTGGCCTCAAAAATTTACATAATCGAGGCCCGCGTTATTGGGGAATGGTGAAAGGGTGGCAAGGGATAGGACCTGTCGCAAATTTTGCCCCGCGTGAGTCGCAAATTCTCAGAAAAGTCATGCGCTGTGGATAGATAAAAGCGCAGGTCAGTTAGGGCAAAGTCTTATATGTCCGATTTGTCGCTGTGAGATATAAACAGGGGAGGTAACGGGGTGAGACGCGACCTTTTAGGCCTGTGGCCCTTCGAGCATCTCGGTGACCAAAGCTGCGATAGGCGAGCGCTCTGAGCGAGTCAGGGTCACATGGGCGAAGAGCGGGTGGCCCTTGAGCGTTTCGACCACGGCGACAACGCCATCGTGGCGGCCAACGCGCAAGTTATCGCGCTGGGCAACGTCGTGGGTCAGGACTACTCGAGAGCCCTGCCCGATTCGAGACAGGACAGTCAGAAGAACTCCGCGTTCGAGGGATTGAGCTTCATCGACAATCACAAATGCGTCGTGGAGCGAGCGGCCACGGATATGGGTCAGCGGCAGAACTTCGATCAGGCCGCGATCGATGACCTCATCGATGACCGCTTGGCTCACGAGCGCGCCCAAAGTATCAAAGACAGCCTGGGCCCAAGGCGACATCTTCTCGCCTTCACTTCCCGGCAGATATCCCAGCTCTTGTCCGCCAACGGGATAGAGCGGACGGAAGATGACGACCTTCTTATGAAGGCGCTTCTCCATCACTGCTTCGAGTCCCGCGCAGAGAGCAAGGGCTGACTTTCCGGTTCCGGCGCGACCGCCGAGTGAGACGATGCCGATGCTTTCATCGAGCAGGAGATCAAGGGCAATCCTTTGTTCTGCAGACCTACCGTGAAGTCCAAAGGCTTGGCGGTCACCTCGAACTAACTGCAACTGCTTATCTGCAGTCACTCGCGCGAGCGCACTTCCTTTTTCAGAGTGAAGAACGATTCCGGTGTGTACAGGATGTAGGTGAGCCGATTCATGATCTGCGCGATCTGATGCATAGAGCTCATCGATTACAGAGTGCCCTACTGAAATCTCTTCGATGCCGGTCCAGCCGCTATTGGAAACTAACTCAGCCAAATACTCCTGCGCTTCAACTCCGACAGAGGAAGCCTTCACGCGCAGTGGCAGGTCTTTGGTAACAAGAACGACATGCTTTCCATCAGACATCAGGTTCTTTGCAATTGCCAGGATTCGGGAATCGTTGGTGCCATCACGCAGAAATCCATGAGGCAAAGTGCTTAAATCTGTGTGGTTGAGCTCTACTGAGAGAGTGCCACCTTCTGGGGTCACAGTCAGTGGCGCATCGAGGCGACCATGTTCGATGCGTAGATCATCGAGTGCGCGCAAGGCAGCGCGAGCAAAGTAGCCAAGTTCAGGATGGTCACGCTTTGTCTCAAGTTCGCCAATAACAGCGATGGGAATGATTACTTCATGCTCTTCGAAGCGAGCGATTGCCCCAGGGTCTGCCAGTAGGACCGATGTATCTAAAACGTATGTTTTACGCGCTGAATTGTTCTTGCCTGATGCTGCTGACTTTGAGGTAGCCAAGGCTTAACCATTCTCTTTAGTTTTAATCGCCTGCACGAGTGCAGTAGTTCGAATAGAGCTTCTGACTCGTAAAAGATAGAACTAATGAATCGGACTTTTGGTGCGACACGCCACCAAAAGATTTAACGTAATGAAAAGTTAATCTAGCCGAATCGACGCATCATGCGGCGCTCGGCCACAAAGGAAGCCACCGGCAGAGTCCCTGCCAAGGTAAGGCCCAGTATCGCCATTAACGACATCTTCTTCTGCACTCCGATTTGGAGGGCGGTCAAGATATAAACGATGTAAAGGTAGCCGTGCGAAATAGGAATTGCGATCAACCACTTGTTGCTATCAACGGCATCGAAGAAGTACTTGGCTGGCATGTAACCCAGCACCAAGAGCAGGAGATTAACTCCGCAGACGATTGCCATTACTCGAAAACGAAGAAGCGCTGCATTTCCTGTCTTTGCCATAGCCCTAAGCCTAATCCCTGCGGCGATAGAAAGGTGCCCAGAGCACCAGCGCTGCCATAAACCACCAGACGACAACGTAGGAAATATGTTGCCAGTAGTAACCAGGTACGCCCGCGGTCAATTCAGGCGCTGTAATTCTGCTCCGCTCAATTTGCTCGCCGCTTAACTCTTCGCCTGTTGCCAGAATAAATCCGTCGTAGAGCTGGCCCGGATATGAAGTCACCAAGAGCGAGCTATCCACGCGCGAAATCTGTCCATCAATATTCTCGGCGCGATCTTCATTCTGTTTTGGCAAAAGCGTTCCAGTGACAGTGACATTCTTTGCCATCGCGATCTCGGGTGCAGTTAATCGTTCTTCCCAAAGCCCACGGACAACCAGAATCGCAGCGCCTCCTTCTTCCTCAAGAAGGGCAACTTCCCAATCAGCAAGAATTCCTGAACCATCTTTCTGGTTGGGCGCTTTATATGTTGCGATGTAGTGGCCCGTGGTTGTAACAAACTTCAAGATGCTCTCAGCCGGGATAGAACCTGTCGCCGAAGTCATCTGAGCAAGTGGGTAGATATTTGTATCGGCAACTACCTCTTTTGCCTCTTGTAGCTCTTGTGCTCTCTGCAACTGCCAGAATCCGAGCCCGAAAAAAATTGCAGCAAGTACAAGCACTGTAATTGCTTGTAGCGGCTTTTTAATTGTTGCCCTCATTCTCCTGCACCGGCGCATCGTTCTCTCTGAAGCGATTGAAGCGCTTATAGAAATTGCGAAGCAGGAAGAAGACCGATGAGAAAAGGACAATCATCGTCAGCGAGCCAACTACACCTACTTCAACATCTCTAGCCATGACATGATTCTCCCATGAGTTACAACGAGAGCCAATTCGATTACAACGATCGATATGGAATCAAGCCAAAGAGCACTTGGGTGAAGTACGCCGTCACTCTTCTCGTCGCTGGTGTGGCATGGGTCGCATGGGCAGGGCTTCATCATGCGCGCCCTGCACTTTCACACGATCTAATCTCATTTGAAAACAGCGACCCTCGTAACCCCACCATTCGATATTCCATCAACCGTGAAGATGGCAACGCTGTGGTTATCTGCACTTTGTCTGCTCGCGATTTCGATAAAAACGTCGTCGGCCAGGTTGATGATCTGATTGAAGCCGGCGCCAAGTCTCTTGAGCGCAATGTGGCGATTCCTACCCGCGCTGATGCCGTTAATGTCGGTATTACACGCTGCCGAATTCGCTAACTTTTGGCTATCGTCTAGCATTACCTCTTATGAGTTCACAACAGACCTGGCTTACCCAAGAAGCAGCAGATCGTCTTGCTGCTGAACTCGCGCACCTTGAAGGTCCAGGACGTAAAGAAATTACTGCAAAGATTGAAGCAGCTCGCGCTGAAGGCGATTTGAAAGAGAACGGCGGATATCACGCAGCGCGTGATGAACAAGGCAAGATGGAAGCGCGCATCCGCCAGTTAAAGCAGATGCTAGAAAACGCTCACATCGGAACTCCCCCAGCGAGTGCAGACGGAAAAGTTGGAGCTGGCATGGTTGTCACTGCAGTGATTGCAGGAGATGAGATGAAGTTCCTTCTTGGTTCACGCGAAATCGCATCAGGTGATCTCGATGTGTATTCTGAAAAATCTCCATTAGGAGCAGCAGTTCTGGGTGCTGAAATTGGCACAACAGTTTCGTATACAGCGCCAAACGGCCGTGAAATTAAGGTCGAGATTAAAGCTGCTGAGTTTTACGCTTAGCCAGCAGCTTTACGGTATTTGCGCACGCTCAGCGGGACAAATACAGCCATAATCAAGAACATATAAATCAACGAAGTGATCAGTGGATTCTCACTTGGGAAAGAGCCAGCTGTTGCTCCAAATTGATTCTCTAAACCAAATAGTTCACGGCAGGCAGCCACCATCGTTGAAACTGGATTCCACTCTGCAAAGTACTGCAGCGGGCGAGGCATCCCAGTTGTCGGAGCAAAAGCATTAGAGAGAAATGTCAGCGGGAATGTCACTAAGAAGCTGACATTCTGCACAACGCGGAAGTCTTTTGCAGATAACCCAACAAAGGCACCAATCCATGACAATGCATATCCAAAGCCAAGCAAGAATGCGAAACCGAGGAAGACGTTAAATGCTCCTCCTGATGGTCGCCATCCAACTAGCCAGCCGGTGATTCCCATAGCAAAGAGAACAACAATATTGAGAAGTGAATCTCCCAGAGTTCTTCCGACAACAAGCGCGGATTGTGAAATCGGCAAGGATCTAAAGCGATCAATCAAACCCTTCTTCATATCTTCAGCCAAGCCCGATGCAGTACCAGCCAGGGTAAATGCCACTGTCTGCACGAAGATTCCTGGCATCAGAAGCTGCACATATCCACCTGGTTGGCCAGTATCAATTGAGCCACCAAAGACATATCTAAAGAGCAAAACAAACATAATTGGTTGAATAGTTGAGAAGAGAAGTACTTCAGGGACTCGCGTCAGCAATCGCAACTGACGTTGAGTAATCACCATCGTGTCTTGAAAGGCGCTCATTACTTCTTCTCCTTTACTCGCTTAGAAGTTTTCTCTTCTTCAGCTTTTTTCTCTTCCGCAACATGGCCGGTAAGTGCCAAAAAGACATCATCGAGGGATGGACGCTTTAATCCCACATCGAGAGGATGAATTCCTGCAGCATCAAGTGCTTTGAGAACTTCAAAGAGAGCTGCAGATCCAGTTGATACAGGGGAGGCAATCAGGCGCAGCCCTTCATCAAGAGAGGCGCTATGGCCACTCACTTTTTCAACAATCTCTAGAGTCTTTGTAACATGTTGGGTTTCGACAACTACTTCAAGTCTTTCACCACCCACTTGCTTCTTGAGAGCGTCTGATGTTCCGCGAGCAATAACTTTGCCGGTATCAATCACAGCGATTTCATCCGCCAGCTGATCTGCTTCTTCCAAATATTGAGTGGTAAGCAGGAGCGTTACGCCACCCTTTACCAACTCTTGAATGACGCCCCACATCTCTTGGCGACCACGTGGATCAAGGCCAGTTGTTGGCTCATCTA